>NZ_JBSGZJ010000001.1:0-124262 GCF_053610925.1 Streptomyces sp. NPDC054847
CCGCCCGGCGGGGGGGGGGGGGGGCGGGGGGGGGGGCGCGGCCGCGCCCCCGGGGGGGGGGGGGGGCGGGCGGGGGGGGCCGGCTAGTACAGGTCGGCCGCGTAGTAGTCGTCCGGCGTGTCGTAGCCGAGGCAGCGGACGCCGTCCTTCATCAGCCGGGTCGGGCCGCCCTCGACGTGGATGTCGTAGGCGAAGTAGGCGTCGCCCTCCGCGCGGCTGTCGTTGGCCGTGTCGTAGGTCTCGACCTTCGTCCACGCTTCGGTGCTGAAGTCGTAGGTCTCGAGCTCGTAGACAGGAGCGGTGGTGTTGGGCATGGCCGTGTCCTTCCGAGAGGGGGATGTCGCTGGGTGGATGAGGTGGGGGCGCGCCCCTCGGGGGTGTGGGGCGCGCCCCCGGGCCGCCTTGGGGGTGGCGGCGGGAGGCCTCCGCGGGGGCGGGGAGGCGAGGCTCAGGCGGCGGGCCGGTAGGGGCCCCAGCCGCGCTGCATCATCGGATTGAGCCGGTGCGGCTCTATGTCCAGCGGGATGTCCGTCCACACCAGCGCGGTGATGCCGAGGTCGACGGCGGCGGCTACGCGGTGGTGCCCGTCGGCCAGCCACGGCTCGCCGTTGCGGACCCGGATGAAGAGGGGAACGGTGATGCCGTTGCGGCGGATGTCCTCGAGCAGGTCGGCGTACTCGGGGTCTTGCCGCTTGCAGTCGAGGATGTCGCGGACGGTGAAGCAGTCGTCCGTGCCGTCGTCGTCGGGGGTGAGCATGTCGAGGACGTCCGCGACGGCGATCATTCCGAGCATCAGGTGCCTCCGTGGGCTGTCAGGCGGACGGTTGGGGGTTCAGGCGACGCGGTAGTCGCCGGCGTGGTAGCCGAAGTCGGCCCACTGGGCGGCGTGCTCGGCGGCCTTCTCGAGGAGCTGGTCGCGGATCTCGTCGGCGGCGCCGTCGGAGACGGTGGTGATGGTGCCGGGGACCAGGTAGCCGTTGGGGTCGAGGAGTCGGAGTTCCGTCATGGGGTGCCCCCTGGGATGGTGACCGGGTGGTGTGTTGTCGGCTGTCCCAGCGTATCTATTTCATAGTGCGTACGCAATACGTTACGGGGTTGGGGCAACACAAAGGGCCCGCCCCCACCCGGGAACGGGCCCCACACACCACCAGCCATCAGAAAGGCGGCGGCTCGTCCCCACCCCCAGCACCCCAACCACCCGCCGGCTGGCCACCGGACCCCGGCGTCGACGACGACCACGGATCCCCCGCCGACGCCTGCCCCTGCTCACGCCGCGCCTGCTGGACCGCCTGCTGACCCTGCCCACCCGCGGCCTTCGTCACCTTCGCGGTCGCGTTCTTCAGGCTCGGACCCACCTCCTCGACATCCAGCTCGAAGACGGTCCGCTTCACGCCCTCACGGTCCTCGAACGACCGCTGCTTCAGCCGGCCCTGCACGATGACCCGCATGCCCTTCTGAAGGGTCTCGGCGCAGTGCTCGGCGGCCTGGCGCCACACCGAGCACGGCAGGAACAGGCTCTCGCCGTCCTTCCACTCGTTCGTTTGCCGGTTGAACGTCCGCGGGGTGGACGCCACCCGGAACTTCGCCACCGCCACACCGGACGGCGTGAACCGCAGCTCCGGGTCGTCGACCAGGTTCCCGCACACCGTGATGATCGTTTCGCCGCTCATGCCGCACTCTCCATCTCATCCTGGGTCAGCTCCCTGCCAACCCCTGCTGTCAATTCCTTGTGCGCCCTACGCACGGTCTCCCGGCAGATGCCGAGTTCCTCCGCAACCTGCCGGAGCGGCTTTCCCTCAGCCGTCATCTGCCGGATCCGCGGCCCGAGCATCTGGACGACTTCACCCACAGTCAGTCCGGACCCCGACTCGCTGCGCACCCGGCACTCCTGCGCCTGGACCCGGGACACGACCGACTCGAGACCCTCCCCCGGCCGCTCGAGACGATCCAGAGCCTGATCGCGCTGCGCCAGCACCCGCAGGCTCGAGGACACGATGTTCTGCGAGGTGCGCAGCAGAGACGCGATCTCGTCATGGGGACTGCCGGCCCGCTCGAGGGCGCGCAGCTCCAGCGACGATTCGACCAGAACCCGCTCGACCGCCGAAGGCTGGTGCGCGCGTGCCGACGGGGGCGGGACGAGCATCCGCCAAGCCTGGTACACGGCCCTGGGGCGCACGCTCAGCCGATCGGCCACCTCCGGAACCGTGAGGCCTTGGTTCACGATCCACACAAGCATGTCCGCGCCGTACGTCATGGCGAGCAGGCGGGCGTTGTTGTTCTCCACCCTCCTCGACTGGAACCGGCTCAGGACCTGCCCGGAGGCAGCGAGCTCCAGCCGCTCATCCGGGGTGAGGCCACCGCAGATCGCTGCCTGGTCGTCCGATCGCAGCGCTTCCGCCAGGCACATGGCCTTGACCGGGCACTCCCCGCAGATCTCCTTGGCCTTCTCGATGTCTTCCGCGCTGGTGTCCGGCTCGGGGAAGAACAAGTCCGGGTCAGCGGTGCTGCACGCGGCCGATCGGCGCCAGCTGGCAGCAGTCAGGGTGTTCATGCCGCCACCGCCTGCTTCTCCAGGACCCGGATGGCGTTCACCGTTGTTGCACGGCGGGCTCCGAAGTAGGCGACCACGTCGTTGTACGCCACCCCCGCCTCGAGCAGCCGGCGTATCGCCTCACCGTCTTCCGCGGCCATCCGCTCGGCGCGCTCGGCGCTGCTCCCGGACGGGGGCGACGTCAGACGGGACACCACCTCCCCCGCCCACCACAAGGCGACCCGGACCGTCGTCTCATCGACCAGCCACCCCTCGGCGCGCAGCAGCACAGTCGTCTGCGGCAGGCGGCGACCGGACTCCTTCCACGCCGCCATCAGCCGATACCAGCCCTGCGGCCGGGCCAGCCGTGCCGCCACCTTCCAGTTCGGCCGGCCACCCAACACCAGCTCCCCGTACAAGGCGCGGCGCTGCTGCGGCGTCAACCCGCCCACCAGATTCCACCGGTACAGCACCTCCTCCGTCCGCATCTGCCGCGACAGGCACGTCTCGAGGATCGGGCAGCCCAAGCACACCCGGCGGGCCTGCATGTTGTCGTCCCTGTCGTCGGACGTGAACAGATCAGAGGGGTGGGTGCGGCAGGCCGCCGCGTCGTCCCATCGGCCCACGGACTGGGTGCTGACGGCGGCTGTCCTACGACGGCCGGTTGCCATGGTCGGGGTCGGGGGCGCGGTGGTCATGAGGTGGCTCCTGTCAGGGTGTAGAGGCGGATGATGGCGCCGGGCTGGTCGAGGGCTTCGGGGTGCTCGCCGGGGAAGGTCTTCGTGGCGGTGACCCGGATGATGCGGGAGTCGTCGGCCACGGCCTGGGCGTCGGCGATGCCGTCGAAGGTGGAGCGGATGAGCTTGTCGACGTCGCCGGAGTGGCGGGTGGTGGGCCAGGTGCGCTTCCGCTTGGGGGCGCTGGCGGGCTTGAGGACGGTGAACACGATCTCGGCTTCGAGGGGGCCGTCGAGGGGCTCGTAGCCGTGCCCACCGGTGGTGAGGGATTGTGCGGTCGCCGCGGTGACGAGGGCGCGCCAGGGCTTGACGCGTTTGGACTGTTCGACGAGGACGGCGCTCATGCGTCCGGAGGCGGCGTTGAGGCGGTGGCCGGCGTACTTCTTGCTTCCCTGGGGTGCTGGGCGGCCGTGGACGACGACGGTGAGGCGCAGGGTGCGCTCGATGTCGGGGGCGGTGGTCATGCGGCGTGCTCCTGGGAGGCGGTGTGGGTGCGGAGGGTCTGACATTCGCGGAGGCGGACGGTGAGGGTGTCGCGGAAGCGTTCGGCTCGTGCGCGCCAGTCGGTGTCGTGAGCGAGGCCGGTGTGGGGGCGGTTGGCGAGTTGCCGGTTGACGTCGGTGATGAGGGTCTTGAGGGTGCGGCGCCAGCGGGTGTTGAGGTGGGGGTGGCGGAGGGCTATTCGGTCGGGGAGGGGGGTGATGCTGCGGGCTTCTTCGGAGACGAGGACGGTGAAGTCGGCGCAGCTCATGTGGGTGAGGCGGTGGACGTCTTCGGGACGGGGGGTGGCCCAGGTGGGGAGGTCGGCGCGGGAGTTGCTGGTGAGGTGCCACCAGCCGCAGATGCATTGGTAGGGGTAGAGGCGTTGGTCGTTGCGGAGTTCGGCTCGGCGGCCGCGGAGGTCGGCTGCGCTGTGGGTGGCGTAGCGCTTTTTGTCGGGGTGGGGGCAGGCGGCCATCACGCGGCCTCCTTACGGCGGGGTTCGGGGAGTCCGATCTGGCGGGCGAGGGCTTCGCGTGCTGCGGGGTCGTGGGCTGGGTTGTTGATCCAGGCGGCGACTTGGGCGACGAGTCCGCGGAGGCGGGCGAGTTCGTCTTCGGCGACGGCAAGCAGGTCGGTGGTCATGGGGTGTGCTGCTTCTCGTACTCGTCGCGGAGGCGGGCGATGGTGGTGTTGAAGGTCTGGGTTTCGAGGGGGGCGATGCGCTGGGCTTCGGCGAGGGCGTCCTGCTGCTCGTAGCGGTAGATCTCGCTGCGGGCGAGGGAGCCGAGGGGGACCCATGTGGTGCCGGTCCAGGCGTGGGTGTCGTCGTCGCTGAGGACGGCCCATCCGTCGGCGCGGCCGTCGAGGCGGCGTCGGACGTGGAGGTCGGCGTGGTGGCCGTAGTGGTGGCCGGGGCAGGGGATGCGGAATTCGGCGGCGAGCTCGAGTTGGGCGACGAGCTGGGCGATGTAGGCGCGGTCAGTCATGGGGGTGTTCCTGCGGGGTGTCTGTGGTGTCGCCGTGTCCGGTGCAGGAGGCGGCCTGGTGCTGGGCGTCGCGGAGGTCCTGCGGGGTGGTGACGGGGTGGGGGTGGTGAGAACCGTGGGCGCAGGGGGTGAGGGCGGTGAGCGGCACGTCGGTGTGGGGGGTGTAGGTGAGGGCGGCGCCGTTGGGGAAGTCGTAGGAGACGGTGCCGTCGGCTTGGTGCTGCCAGCCGGTTATGCGGGTGTAGGTGACGCCGGCGAGGGAGGCGGTGAATGCGGCGTCGAGCTGGATGGCGGTGATGAAGTCGCGCTGGTTGAGGGGCTTGCGGGTGGGGAGCTTGGCGGCCGCGGCGGGGGTCTTGCGGGTGGACGGCTTGCGGGTGCTGGTTTTGGTGGGCTTCTTGGCACGGGTCCTGGTGGTCATGACGGTGGTTCTCCGTCCGTGGGGCTGGGTGGTGTGGTGGTGCGGGGACGGTGCTGGTCGAGGTAGACGAGCACCGCCGTGGTGGTGCCGATGGCGAGGCCGATGAGCGCAGGCCAGGTCACGGGGCGGCGGGCTTGCCCTGGTCGGACTTCGCCGTCTGGCAGTCCGGGGCGCAGAGCTCGTGGTCGCCTTCCGCGTGGGCCATCAACCGCTCGTGCGTGGAGCACGGTTCCCCGCCCGGCTCGCAGGCCACGAAGTCGCACTTGGTCGCCGCGTACTCCAGCTCGGCGATGCGGCACCAGGGGCAGGCGTGGGTGTTCTCGGAGTCGACGAGCCAGTCGGAGTGGAGGCCCTTGGGGCACTGCTGAGGGTTGAGGACCTCGTAGGGCTCCAGCTCATTGCGGAGGCGGTCGATCTCGGCGGCCTGCTCGGCGACCAGCGCCTCCAGAGTGCGGGTGTGCAGAAGGAGTTCGCGGACCTCGGCGACGAGGGCGGGTACGTCGGTGCGGGCGGCGGCAATGAATGCGGCGTCGGCGCGGTCCTGCTCCATGCTGGTCATGCCGCGGCACGTCTCGCCGATCCACATGGAGATCCCGGGCACGTACTCGGTGCCCTGGTAGATCTCCCAGCTGTCGGTGCACCAGGGGCCGGCGGTTGCCGCGTTGGCGCGGGCTTCGATCTCAGCGAGCCACTGCTCGCCGGTGAGCTGGGTTGTGGTCTGCTCGTTCATCGGGTGCTCCAGTAGTCGTCGTGGTGGGTGGTGGCGATGCGGAGGGCGTACTCGGATGCGCTGGCGTCGTTGAGGCGGGCGCGGTATCCGGCGAGGTAGGCGGCCGGGTAGGGGGAGATGCGGGCGTCTTCGAGCCAGTCGAGGCGCTGTTCGAGGACGGCCAGCGGGTGGCCTTCGGTGAGGTCGTCGTGGGCGTCGGCGCGGCCGGCGGCGTGGACGGGGTCCTGGTTGTCGAGGGCGGCGAGGGCGAGGGTGGTGATGCTCATGGCGTGGGGTCTCCGGTCTGTGAGGGGCGCGGGCGGTGGTCAGGCGGCGCGCTGGTGGGGGACGTTGGCGAGGCCCTGCTCGAGGTTCTGGGCGGCGCGGAGGATGCGGCCGATGACCTCGGAGGTGGTGGGCGGGGCGGTCTCGCCGATGGCGGGGGTGCGGGCCCAGTTGGAGACGTGCTCGATGTAGTCCGGCATGTCGAGGCCGGGGGCGACCTCGGTGGTGCAGGGCTGGGTGTCGAGGGCGTCGGAGATGGCGCGGATGGCGGCCATGGCTCCGGCGCTGCACTCGATGAGGCGGAGGGAGGCGTCCTCGTCGGTGTAGAACTCGGCAGGGAACATGCGCTCGGCGGCTTCGTAGATCGCTGCGCACACGTCCAGTCGGTCGGAGAGCAGGCCAGCGGAAGCGAACTGCTCTCCCGTGTGCAGGCCGTAGCAGCTTATGAACGATGCGGCGTCGCGGAGGATCTGAGCGGTGCTGGGCATGCGGGTCTCCCGGTGCGTGCGGTACGGGGTGGTCTTCACCGGCCCCCGGGGAGCTACTGCCGCGCCTGTGGCGTGGGTGCTCGACCCGTGGGGCCGGGGGCTTGAGGGTTAGTCGTCAACGGTGGCCAGGTGGTCGTCGGCGCAGGCCGGGCACTGCTGGCGGCCGAGGTTGTGGCTGGTCGGTTCACCGAAGGCGTGGGCGTCGGGGGCGTGGGGGTCGAAGAGGGCGGTGCAGTAGCAGTGGGTGCAGGCGCACTTGGTGATTTCGCCGCTGGGGGTGGGGAGGCCGGCGGCGCGGGTGGCGTCGGCCATGAGGGTGGTGAAGTGGTCGAGGGTGCCCGCGGCTTGGGCCTGCTCAATGAGCTGGTCGAACAGGGCCTGCTTCCACGGGGGGAGGGTGCTGTGGTCGACGGTCTGGGCGGTTGCGGGCAGCGTGAACACGCTCATGGCGTCTCCAAGGGGGTTACTCCGTCAGCCGGGTTGGCTGTCGTTGTCGGCTCCGCCAGCCTAGCCCTTTCATAGTGCGTACGCAATACGTTAGCGATGTGGGCATGAGAAAGCCCCCGCCCCACGGGGGTGGGGGCGGGGGCTGCTCGGAGGGGACGGGCCGGCCGGGTCAGTCGCGGAGGGCGATCTCGTCCCGGTGGACCTGGAGGATCGCCGTCCATGACGCACAGTCGGCGCGGCCGCGGCGCATGGTGTGGAGGCCGTACTTGGCTATCCACCGGCGCAGGGTGGTGACCGACGCGGGGTGGTCGGTCTCCTTGAGGAGGTCCGAGATCTCCTGAAGCGGCGTCATGTCGCTCATGTGCGACGCGTACCGGCTTGTGGTGACGAGGTTCTCGATGGCCACGGGCAGGGCTCCCACTACGGCGGCCGAAGTTCGCAGCTCCTGCGGCCGAAACGGGTTGGACTGTTCAAGTCCGGTTGTGATGTTGCAGTGAACGAATGGTGCTGATGATTAGTAGACACCCTTCTGGGGTGTCAGGTTGCATGCCGCTTCAACATCTTTTCGGCCGTGATCCGCTCGTAGGCGAGGCGCTTCAACGTCCAGGCGTTCGACAGTCCGTCGTCGTCGACGCAGTCCAGGTTGGTGCAGACAGCCTTGCGGCGGGCGCCTACCCACAGGAGGCCGAGGCATTCGCATTCGGGGCAACGGAGGGGGCGGACGACTTTGGTGTTGCCCATGAGGATGGCGTGCTCGAGGCCCTGGCGGTAGATGACCTGGTCGCGTGCGGTCTGGCGGTCCTCGTCGGAGACGGGGATGGCTTGCCACCAGCCGTAGACGGCGGCGGGGTCGGCCGGCGCGGGGGTCGCGTCGGGGTGGGTCTCGGGCATGTCGGCCCGGGCGTGGCTGATGACCTCGTCGATGGCGGACCGGATGTGGTCGACGATGGTGAGGTTGAGCGGCGCGGAGGCTGTGGCGGTGGGCGCTGTGCGGGCGCCGGGCTCACGGTTCTGGCCCGGCTGGATGAACTCGGCCTGGAGGAGGCGGAGCCGTGATGCCGTGGTCTCGTCGTCCCCAATGCCCATGCGGTGTCCCCGTCCCGTGGTGGGCCCCGGGGGCGGGCGAGACGGGCTGGTGCCGGGGCGCGCGCCGGGGGCCAGGAGTTGTCACTCCGGGTGATTCCGGACGCCTCATTGTGCCACTCAAGTGGCTGAAGTTGAACCGAAAGTGTCTGATGATCAGCAGATTGCTATCACTGTGTCACTGCAATTGCAGAACCGATGCCTCCAAGTAACCGCACAATCACAGGAGTTGGGGCGCTCGGCGCATTCCGTCGACCATGGCGGCCAGCTGCGCCAACTGCGGGGCGGTGATGACCCCGTCAGTGTGGGCCCCTTCGTGCATCATGCGGACCAAGTCGAGGGTGACGCCGTACACCTCGGCCGCCTCGTCGTCGGTGAGCGTCATCCCGTGGTGGTGGAACAGGGCTTCGATCCGCTCGGCAAGCTCCTGCGCCGCGACCGGTTCCTCTTTGGCAGCGTTGTCTGCCGGCGGGACGACGGCGGGCCGGGTGCGTCGCTTGAACATCGGTAGCACCACTCCCCCTGATGATGGTTGGCCGGGCGTGTGGTCGGCTGCCTCTGCTGCTGCGGACATGGGGCGTCTCCGCTCCTCCGGCAGTTGGGAAGGGTCCTCGTGCACCCGGCTGGTCTACCGGGCCCCGTGGTCTGTACCCGTGGCGCCGCTGCCAATCCAGCGCCGTGGGCTTGTAATGCTGACACCGAATACGTGAGATGGGTAAGGCAGCGCTCAGTTTTGACTCGGTTGTGATGCAGTCGCCCGGGCGTGATGGAGGCGCGAAGTCGGAGTTACCGGGGGTATGAGGAAGCCCCCGGGGGCGGGGGGTGCGGAGTTTGCCGACAACACACCATCCGGCCCGGCGGGGGCTCGAGACCTCACGAGCGCATGCCCGTCAGATTGACGTCAGTCTAATGCGGGAGCTCGCCACGCAGGTAGGGGCCTTCCCCCGGAACTTGGGGCAGTCCGCCGGGAGGGGTGCGGGCGGGGGCGCCGGGGCTGCGATCCTCCTGGGGGGAGGTGCCCAGCGCCCCCTTCCAGCACTTCGCAGGTGCCGGCCTTCTACAGCCAAATCCGCGTCACTCGTGGGCGGAAGGGTGCATGTCCGAAACCACTCGTTCGTGTGACCGAAAAACCCTGGCACAGTGCAACAATCCCGGACACCGCCCCGGACATGACGAAAGCGGCCCCGCTCCCCCACCCGAAGGCGAGGAAGCGGGGCCGCAGTGTGCTGCCGGTCAGGACGGTCGGGGCTCCACATAGCCGAGCCGAATGTCGATGCGTTCCTGCTCGAGCAGCTGGACGACGAGCTGCTGCCGCTCGGCGGGCTTCATCCGGTCGCCGATGATGCGCGCGCACTCCACAGGGTTGTCCCACGGCATCTTCGTCGGCCGGGCCGCCTGCTCCAGCTCCGGACGCTGCTCGGGTACAGCAGAGGCAGCCGTCTTCGTCTCCGGTTGCGGCGCAGTGAACACCGCGGCCGGGACACGCTGTCCACGCTCTCCGACATCGCTCCGCGGCTGCCCAGCAGGTTCTGCCACCGGTTCGGCAGCCGCCGGCACTCCGGCCGGCCGGATCGACCTGTCTCCCTCGCCCGGTCCAGGTGTCGGTTGCATGGTCTGCCGGGCCGCGAGCCGGCGCTGCTTCTCCGCCTCGTCCGCGGCCGCCCGGGCGTCCGCCTGGGCCACCTGCTCCTCGGGGGACAGCTTCCCCAGGTTCCGTACGTGCTTCACGTTCCGGCGTCCCTCGGCCAGGTCGGCTTGCAGTACCGGATGCAGCTTCAGCAGGGACAGCTTGGACGAGATGGTCGCCTGGGCGATCCCGAGCCGCTGGGCGGCCTTCGTTTGGCCGCCGTAGAACTTCACCAGCGCCTCGAGGGCGTGAGCTTCCTCGAGTTCGCTCATGTTGTCGCGGTGATAGTTGGCGACGAATGCGGCCTCGAGGAGGGACTCGTCCGTGGCCACGCGGGCGTTGTCGACCATGACCTTGATACGGGCCTCTCCCGCACGCCGGGAGGCCTCGAGACGGCGGTGGCCGTCGACGACGAGGTACTGCGTGTCGGGGTCGAGGTCATGTTCCCGGTCAGGCCGGTCGGCGAGGTACGCCTCGACGGTGGCGACCGTGATCGGGTTGATGACGCCGACCTCGCGGATCGTCTGCGTCATCTCGTCTAGGTTGCGCAGGTGGTCGCGGGGGTTGTCGGGGTTCTGGCTGATCGCGTCGAGGGGCAGGGTGCCATCGGCGTCGGGAAGGATCTTCCCGGTCGCTTCTGCGTACATCTGGGCGCGGGCGGAGCGGGCCCCGCTTGCGCGGCTGAACGCCGACGAGGACGCGAACTGGTCGGCTTTGCTCACCGGCTGACTCCCTTCGCGATCTTGCGCATGGCTTCGGACTGCTCGCATGTCGGGGCGTAGGCGAGGAGCGGCATCTGCTGGCGGACGGCTTCCCGCTGTTCCTTCAGGTCGTTGATCACCGCGAGGACGGGCGGGTCGCCGATGTTCTTCCACTCCCGGAGGGAGGTGGTGGCGATGACGCCGCGGCGGGAGTCGTAGAGGTTGACGACGATGCCGAGGTAGTCGATGTCGGTGCCGAGGTCGGCGCGGATGTCCTCTATCTGGTTCGTGAGCATTCCGAAGGCGGTGGCGGAGGAGTCTTCGGCGAGGACAGGGATGAGGACGCCAGAGGCACCGATCGCTTCGCCCTGCCGGCGCCGTCCGTAGTAGAGAGCGGCATCCATGGCGATGCCGAGGCTCGGCGGGGAGTCGACGATGACGATGTCGTAGTCGGTCTCCAGATCGGCGAGGGCCCGCTCGAGGGCGTGTTCCTTCTGGAAGCCGCGGGCGCCCGCGGCCTTGACGGCGACCTTGGCGTCGAGGAGGAAGCCGTCGAAGCAGGACGGCAGGAGGTGCAGGTTCTTCCCGAACCGTTCGTCCTCTATGACGGTGACGAGGTCGCGAAGGTCGGCCTTTGACTCGCCGCACATGTGGGAGACGAGGCTGTCGTGCCCGGGCGGGATCTGCGCGACGCCGAGTTGCTGGGAGAGGTGGCCCTGGGGGTCGTAGTCGACGAGGAGGACCCTCTTGCCTTCCTCGGCCCATGCCTGGCCGGTGCCTGCGGAGATGGCGGTCTTACCGACGCCGCCCTTCTGGTTGCAGACGATGATGCGGCGGACGATGCCGGTGGGGGGTGCGTCGCTGGGGGACGGGTTGCTGTCGAGCCAACGACGTACGGACTGGGCGAGGCCTTGGATGTAGGAGACGCCGCGGTCGGCGCAGGTGGCCTTGAAGTCGTCGTACAGGCCGGCGGGGAGCCATGTGGAGAACGAGTCAGCGCCGGTGGTGTCGACGGGCGGGAGGGCTGCGGGGAGCTCTCGCCATTCGGTGACGGCTGCGGTGACGGCGTCTTGGATGTCCACGCCCAGCTCGGCGGCGCGGACTTTTACTTCTTGCCGGAGTGCGACAGGCAGCTTGGACGCCACCTTTTCCCGGTCGCCTTGGGGGTATGGAGATGCCATGGCGTCACCTTACTGACTCCCGGGCGGGGGGTGTTGCCGGGATGGTGGTTTCTGATGCGGTTTCACCCTCGGGGGCTGCACCGGATTATCACCGGGTGATACTGGCCGGCCAGCTCCATGGCGCCGCTCCAAGGTTGCCGATTATCACCGGGTGATATTCGGCGAGCCGACGACCGGGCGGGGACGGATTATCACCGGGTGATAATCGGCGGCTTCAGCAGCCAGGCGGGCGTTCCCAGTCTGAGCTCGGGCCCACTGGTCGAGCCAGGCGCGTTCGTCGGCGGCCTCGAGCTGGTGCCAGGTGTCGTCGTAGCGCTGGGGCACGGTGGTCTCCGTTCAGCCGAACTGCTGTTGCTGCGGGCCACGGTGCCGCAGGCGGAGCGGATCGTTCCCCCCGCTCGGTTTACCGCGATAAACCGTCACGAGGCTTCGAAGAGGAGCCGCGGCTCCCGGGTGCCGCCGGTGTGCTTGTAGGCGAGAGCGGCGCGGATGGACGCCTCGAGCGTCCCTGCGGCCGGCTGGCGGTCGTCCTGCGCGCAGAGTATGTCGGCCTGCGCGGCAGCTTCGGTGAACGCGGTCTCGGGTTCACGCCGGGCGCGCAGAGCCTGGTTCTGCCGCTCGATCGCTGCCCGGGCGGCCGGGGCGAGGAGGTTGGTGCGGTCGGGCTTGTGCTCGAGGGCGACGGCGCGGGCCCGCTGGTAGCCGGGGGACGCCGTCTCAGGGGTGCGCACCGGTGCGGCCGGCGCAGTGTCGGGTGCCGGCTCGACAGCAGGGGGAGTCGGCTGATCTACGATCGCCGCCACCGCAAGGACCCGCAGGGAACGCACCGCAGTCTGGCCCAGCTTGGTGTTGATGCGCTGACACAGCTGCCGCTCGAGCCACCGGAGCTGGGTGGCGTGGGCGTGGGAGCCGGGCCGGAGCTCGAGGATGCCGCGCTTGGGGTCGTAGGCGACAGGCTGGACCTTCCCAGCGAGTTCGGGGCACAGCTCGCTCCACTGGTCGAGGATGTTGCCGCCGGTGACGGCGGTGTCCCAGCCGTGCTCGTCCATGAGGCGGGTGAGGGCTGCACCAAGGGGCATGGGGTCGCGGCCGTCGCCTCGGGCGCCGCGGGTGCGCTTGGCCCGGGTAGGCCGACCGGTGGCGGGCTTGGCCTTCGCGGTGCGGCGGGCGGCTTGGAGGGCCATGCGCGCGAGGTCAGCGCCGGCGGTGGTGGGCTCAGACATGGGTGACCTCCCGGTGGCCGAGGCGTGCGTCTTGGCGGATGGCGAAGGTCACGAGGTCCTCGCCGTACAGGTCGATGGCGTCGTACGGGTCGTCGGCGTAGTGGTCGGCGACCTCGGGCCAGTTGTTCCAGTCCATACGGGCGCGGAGTCGGTCCTCGTCGGTGCGCTCCGGCTCAGGCTCGGTCTCGACGGCGGGGGCGAACAGTGCGGCGAGGCTGGCGCGCTGCTGCCAGGTGGCCTCGGTGCGGCGCTTCTCGTCGGCGGCGAGCTGGGCGTCGGCCGTGGCCTGCTCGGCGAGGGCGGCGGCGATGAACTCGGCGGGCCGCTTGGGCTTCCAGCCGAGGGCCAGGCCGTGGAGTTCGCCGGCGATGTCGTGGGCGCGGAGGCCGCGGTCGAAGAACGGCCGCAGGACGAACGCCAGGCGGCGGGTACGCCGCTCGCCCTGGGTCCAGTTGACCATCGACCGGACGAGCTTGGTCTCGTGGATCTCCTGGGCGACCTGTTGCGGGCTGCGGCGCCGAGCCTGGTCCTGGCTGCTGCGCTTGTTGGTCTGGTGGGGGATGGATGCGGTTCCACGCGCCGCGGTACGCGCGGTGTCTTTAAAACCACTCTCTACCTGAACCTGACCCACTTCCTTTACCACCGTTAGGGAAGGGGGCTCACAGCCCTTGAGGTCCTGGTCGTCCACCGGCGCGTTGTCCACAGGGGTCTGCCGGTCACGGAGGTCGACGACGATGCGCGCCTCGTAGCCGGTGCCGACGATGCGGTGGCCCATGGCGTGGTCGTAGACGGCGGGGATGGTGGCGGCGTACACGGTCGCGGTGGCGGCGTAGCCCTTCATGCCGAGGGCGCGGCGGATGTTGGCCTTGGTGCCGTGGACGACCCAGGCGAGGGCGCCGAGTTCGCGGAGGTAGGCGACGTGGCGCTTGATGCTGGGCTTGGAGATGCCGAGGCGGGCGACCATGTCGTCGAGGCCGTAGCGCACGTGCCCGGTGTCGTAGTCCATCCGCTTGGCGAGGTCTTCGGCGATGCGGAGCGTGGTGGCGTTCGCCCGCAGATGCTGGCCGGCTGCGATCAGCCACTCCACGGCGCGAAGCCACGCACGCGGGCCGGACCGTCGCGAGGCAGTGCGCTGCACCTCTTGGGCAGCGCCGCGGACGGGTTCGACCTGCCCGCCACTCTCGCACACACGTTCGAACGTGTCACGTACATCGGTTTCGTGGCGAGGGGTTTGCTGGCACGGGATGCCCTCAACGGAGGGGGATTTACTACGCGAAACGCCCACGCGGGCGTGCGGAAGCTGACAAGCGGTCTGTGCGTACGGCACTATGTACCTCGTTCCTGCTGTGCGGGGGCATGCAAAAGCCCCGCTTCGGTGAGGGCGGTTCGGTGAGAACCAGTTAGTTCGCCCGGTGGATTGGCGTCCGTTGGGCCTTAGCTCGGCTTTGGCGAGTCGAGCCGTGGTACGAGGGCCGCAGAGGCCCGGAAGGTGTTGGCGCACCAACCGGGGAAGCGGCCAGGCGGTCGAGGGAATCTCCCGCCCAGCAAGCGCTATGTCATCTGATCTCCATCACTCGGTGGGGTCTGCGCCGGCGTAGACGCAGAAGTCTGTGGGGCTGCCCATCCGTAGCTGTCTGCCAGCAGTTGAACGACAGGGCAAAGGTCCTCGTGGCGGAACTGGGTCCACTCGTCGAGGTATCCCGTCTCGTCGGTGGCGGGGCAGCTGTGCATGGTCCTGGCGTGAAGCTTCAGCAGCTGCCGGTCGGCGGCGCAGCGGCGCAGGACTGACTCCGGGTCGTTGGTGGCAATGAGCTGACCCTGGGGCCGCTCCAGGAAGTCTTGAGACCCGGTTGCGACCATGTCGTCCTCGCGGCGCGCGAGGACGAATCCGTCGTCGTAGTACCAGTCAGCGCCGTACTCATCGGCTGCTTCGGTCGCCATGCACTGCCGCTTGGTGATGGCACGATCCAGCCAGGCGAGGATGTCCTCGCCCTGGGCGGTCACGCGACTGTGCGGGTAGTGGTGACCGGGCCTGAGTGCGTCGGCGGTGTGATGTTCACGCCGGTGTCTCGGGTCCCACTGTCTGTTCTCCCGGGTGTCCGGGTACGCTTCGCCATAGAGCTGGCACCTTCATTCTTCGCAGGTGTGGTGTCGGCGGGCCCCGCGTCCTGATGCGGCAAACATCGGGACTGCTCCGTGAGGAGCAGCGGGGCCTTTTGACGTTGTCTGGCGCGCCGGCCGCCAGGCCTCGAACCTGAATGTGCGTCTGGCGCTAGGCGCAGCCTATCGGTTGAGCTCTCCACTTGTCCCCCCTCTGCGGGATCGTGTCGGATTGCTGTCGTGTCGTCAGATTGTCGTCTCATCACAAAACCCCTCCTGACCTGTGGTGTTGTCCTACACAAAGTCGCCGTAAATAACCGGATCCAGCGGCGCCGCCTGGTGTCCTTCAAGATGCCTTCAGCAGCGAAAAGGAATGGGGGACTTGGGCTGGCGGGAGGTCGATGACCTGCCCGCCGGTGTCGGTGGTCTCGGCGGCTGTCCGGCGGCGCCCAGCGCGGTTCTTGGTGGCGGCCTGGGCGCAGCCGTTGGTGCAGCGGCAGTTGTGGTGGTTGTACCGGTACTCGCCGTGTGGGAGCTCGTCGATGCGGACCTTCTTCCCGGCGGTGCGGGCTTCTTTGAGGGCGGCGGCGAACGCTCGGTCGGTGCGGGCGTGGCGTTGGGGGACGTTTTCGCTGACGCCGATGTGGGCGGCGGCGTCTTTCAGGTACATGCCGGCGGCGACGGCTTCGAGGTACCGGTTGCGGAGGGTGTCGGTGAAGAGGACGGGGCGGCCGCGGGTGAGGCGGCGGCCGGTCACGGGTGGCTCCGGGGGGTGTCGAGCTCGGCGGGGTGCGGCTGGGGGTGGAGGGTGTTGGTGCGGCCGACGAGGCGGGCCATGCCCTCGTATCCGGCGGCCTGGAGGGCGGTGCGGGCCTTGTTGAGGCGTTCGCGGGTCCACCGGGGCCGTCCTGCTGTCTGGCCCGCGGCGTATCCGGCGGCGACACCGGCCTGCCAGATGGTGCGGACGAGTTCGGGGTCGACGTGCGGCCACATCAGCTCGGGCAACTTGGTGGGGCGGCCGACGGTGTCGAGGATGCCGTCGGCAATGAGGCCGGCGAGGTAGTCGCCGGAGGACTGGCAGCGTTCGGTGAATTCGCCGTCGGCGGCCACCGTGGTGGCGGGAAGGTCGGTGGTCACGCGGCGGCTCCGAGAATGCGGGGACGGTTGGGAACGAGGCGTAGGTGCCGGTGTTCGGTGAGGGCCTGGTCGAGGGAGAGCTGGCCTCGGATGGCGTGGAAGCGGCCGCGGTGGGGTGCGGGGATGCGGCGGCCGCGCGCCGGCGGTGTCTCGTCGCGGGCCGGGGCCGCCGCAGAGGGGGTGTGGCGCGGCACGGCCGTCTGGGGCGGGGCGGGTACGGCGGCCACCGGCGCCGTGGCGGGACTAGTGGCGGCGACGGGGGTGGTGCCGGGCGGCGGGACCGCGGGCACGTCCTCACCCCCGGAGGCGATCGTCACCCCGTCGAGGAGACCGCGCTCCTGCGCTGCGGCCAGCAGCTGCCCGCGGGTCGCCACCAGCTTGTCCAGACCCAGCAGCGTGCAGCAGGCGGAGCGCTGCCAGTTCGCCGTCCGCACGTCCACGCCGGCCGCCGCAGCCACCTCGTACGGATCCGTGTGCGCGGCCAGCGCCCGGAGCACGGCCAGCTTCTGTGCGGTGCGCAGCCGCCGGTCCGCAGCCGCGGCCTGCTCCTCGTCGAGGGTCGCCTGCCGCTGGCGGATGAACATCCGGTGCCGTTCCAGCATCGTCGCCCCGCCGAAGATGCCGTGCTCGACCGCGATACGGCCCTCGTCGTTCGTCGACGTCCCGTACGTCAGGCACGCCTGCTGCACCGGGCAGCGGGCACACACCGCTTTGGCGGCGGCCTCACGGCGCAGCCGAGCCGCCTGGTCCTCCCCGCCGTCGACGTCCGGCGCCTCCCACGCCCGCCACGGCAGGTCCGGGTCGCCGGCGGCCTGGGTGGGCTGGTCAGGGTCGGGTGCGCAGCCGCGGTACCGGTAGAACCGGTGACCGATGAACTGCTGGTGGGCATCGCGTGCGGTGATCGTGGCGGCCATGGTCAGCCCCCCTTCTGCGGGTGGTGCGCGGCTATCGCGGCGGTGAGGATGCGGTCGGCTTCGGCGAGGATCTGCTGCTGCCGACACTCGGTGCGGATGCGGGTCTTCAGCGTGTTGAGGTCGCGCTGGTGGATGCCTTCGGCGAGGCGGGCGACGGTGCGCTCGCGGGCGACGGCCCGGTGCAGGTACCGCAGGCGGGTGGCGGCGCCGAGGACGGCGGCCGCCGCCGCGGCGGTGAGGAGGACGGTGGTGCGGGTCAACGCGTGTCCCTCCCGTCCACGTCCGGCAGGGGCGGAACAGCAGCGGCCGCGCGGTCGAGGGCTTCCTCGTCCCACGCGGCCTGCTCTGCGGTGGTCAGGTCCTGCCAGGTGGTGCAGCAGGGCGCGGTCCGCTCGTCGACCGTGGCGAGTGCCTGGCGGTGCTCCGGCGAGTCGGGGTACACGTCCCGGACGGCGGACCGCAGTTCACGCTGCCCCCACTCGATCGCGGCGAGCAGCATCCCGGCCACGATGCACGCGGGGATGATCCAGGCAAGGTTGATAGAGCCCACGGCGGGGCCTCCTTCAGAAGGGGAGAGATGAGTGGTGCCCCGCCGTATGGGGCGAGGGTCAAGCTGCGGTGGTGAACCCCGGATCGCGGTCCTGGGGGGTGTGGACGATGGTCCGGAGTCGGGATCCGATCCACTCTCCGACCTGCGGGCTTACGGCGTTGCCGAAGCCGTCGACCTGGTCGCGCGCGGTGCCCCAGACAGTGAAGGTGCCGCTGTAGTCGCGGAAGTCGACGTCGAAGCCGCAGCCTCGGCCGATCTCGTGGGCGGCCATCATTCGGTAGAAGCACTCTTCGAACGGCATCTCAGATAGCGCGGGCCCCCAGTCGGCGGTGAGGAGCGCGGTGGTGTCGCGGGAGGTGAGCGTGCCAAGCGGGTCGGTTACCGGGTGGGCCGCAGTCTCGGTGCCCGTGGGGCCGTTCTGCTTGAACCAGCCGGCCGCGGTAAGCAGGCCCGGGATCTGCTCCGAGGTGAACGTCGACATAGGCTCGGTGTGCACCGCGGGCACGGTGTGCTTGCGGTACGGGATGACCCCGGAGGAGACGACGGCGAGGGTCTCGGAGCCGACCTGCGTGGGTAGCGGCGCGTCTGCGCCGCGGGGTGCGCCCTGGTAGTTGTCGACGGCAAGGGCGACCGCCGGCTCGTCCCACAGGCCCGGGCCGGTCGACAGCAGGGCGGTTTCTTGCTGGCTGGTCTGTGTCGCCAAGGGCTGCAGCAGCAGGCGCTCGGAGCCGTGTATGCCCTTGGCAGGCATGAGGATCGCCGGGAAGTCGGCGAACTTCTGTCGGCAGCGTTCGATGCGGGCTGTCGTCGACGCGGCGAAGGGCCCGCGGTGGCCGTCCTTGAACATCTTGACGGGCCGGTCGCCGATGCGGGTGCCGAGATCAGTCAGGTCCAGCGCGGTGATCGACGGCTTCATCGGCGGGACCACTGCCGTGCGGCAGGACGGGCACCGGTACTCGTACTGCTCGCCGTAAGCGACCTTCCCGGTCGGAGGGATTCCGGTGCGCCATGTCCAGACCGCTTCGACGTCCTTGTCGCAGCGGTGGCAGCGGGACACCGGCCGGTGCTCGAGGTCCGGCATCGGCAGGGATTTGTGGACGAACACCCAATAGCCGCGGTTCCGTGACTGGGGAACGTTGAAGAACTGGCTGTTGAGGAACAGCACTTGGTGGTTGTAGTCGAGGAGGTCGAACTGCTTGAGCCACCACCGGTACGTCGATCCGTCACCGACCTTCTTGCTGCCGGGGAGGAGCTTTCCCCAGGACTGCAGTTCGGTGGTGCACTCGACGAGGATCATCCGCGGTCGGTGCTGGGCGGCGTAGTGGAGTACGCAGTTCGCTGTGGCGCGGTCACGCTCGGAGCGTGTGACGCGCTCTTCGTAGTCCGGGTCGTCCATCCCGAACAAGGTCAGGCCCTGCGCGTAGGCCTTGAGCGTGTTGGCTTGGCTGTGGTTGACGCAGCTCACGCCGGCGACGAGGAGGTCGGCCGCGGGGAGGTCCCGGGCTGAGTGGTAGTCGGCGGCGTCGGGGTTGATCAGGTCGGCGATCCAGTGCTCGGCCTCGGGGTGGTTCGCCTCGTGGACCTCGACCTTGTACGGGTTGTGGTTCGCGGCCATGATCGTGGTGAACCCGGCCCGCTTGATTCCCTCGGTGAGCCCCCCGAATCCGCTGAAGAGATCGACGGCGACGAGGTCGTCGTGGCGGAAGCGGCGGCTTCTGGTAGCCGGCCGGTGTGTGGCGGTGCGGGGCAGCTTCTTGGACGGACGAGCCATCAGGCGGCGCTCCTCTCGGCGCCCCCGGCCGGGGCGGCCTTCAGCATCTGCTTTCCGCGCTCGGTGACGTGCACCCCGAGCGTTGTGGCCTGCCCAGCCGGATCGAGCATCGGAGCGCCTTCCAGCCGACGGGCCCGGACCTTCTGCATCAGAGCCTTCAAGTCCTCGAACGTGGCGTCCGGACGCAGCGCCTCAGTGATCAGGTCCTCGACCGGTTCCACGGCGGTACCGTCCTCCAGCCAGTCCTTGATCTGCTGGCCGAACTCGATACCCGGGTGCTTCACCACGGCGCCGGTCAGGTTCCTGGCGCGGGACTTGGTGACCACCAGCGTGTTCTCCCAGTCCATTGAGCCGACGATGTCGAACTCGTACTCCAGGCCCTCACGCTGCTCCGGCTTCATGCCGACCTTTCGGGGCACCTGCCGGCCGCGGTCGTTGGTCTCCAGCACGTAGTCCGTCTTGGCGCGCATCGTGACGACGACGTGCCCCGGGTAGGCGACCAGCGCGTCGACCATGCGGCGCTCCATCGGGCGGGCTTCCTTCCACCCGCCGAAGCTGTTGCCGCCGAATCCCTTCTTGGCGGCGTGGTCGACCTGCTCGAGCATGCCGCCCGAGCCGGACCAGAAGTGGGAGAGGGAGTCGACGATGACGACGTCGTACCCGGCAGACCCGGCGGCGGCGAGCGCCTCGACGAGGTCGTCCGGGGAGAAGTAGGCGAGCTCCAGGACATCGAAGGCGAACTCGTTGGCGTACTTGCGGGCGGAGCCGCGCTCGGTGTCGATCAGCGCGATGCGGGATCCGAGTGCCGTGGCGATGGTCAACGCCGTGTACGTCTTGCCGGAGCCGGACGGCCCGTCGAGGGCGACGCGGGCCTTGGACTGCTCCTTGGTGGCCTGAACGAACTGGAAACGGGTGTGCGAGGTCGGGCCGCCCGCGGTGCGGGCAGCCTCGGTGGCCGTGGCCATGAGGTCTCCTATGTGGGGTTGTGCTGCTGCGGCGGCCCGGTTGTCGGCGTCCAGGCCGCCCGCAGAGGGGCTACTTCCTGGACGCCTTCGGCGCCGGGTACTTCTCCTGGATCAGCCACTCTCGGATGACGTGCATCGGCCGCGGCTTCCAGCCCAGCTCGTCCGCACGTTCCTCGGCGGCCTGCTCGACGCGCTTGCGCAGCTCCTCATCGATCCGCACGTTGATGACGACCTTCTCCTCCCCGGAGCCGCGTACGGACCGGGCCGGCTGCTCGGGGGAGAACTCGCCTGCGATGAAGGCGTTCAGGCCTTCGGTGGCGTCCGCGATGAGGGAGGTGCCGGCCTGCTCCTGAGCTGCCCGGATCCGGTCCCGGTCGGTGGCGGAGATACGGATCGGCAGGTTCGGTGCGGAGGTGGCATCGCCGGCGTCCGGGTCGGAGCGACGGAGGATGCCCCAGCCGGCGGGGGCGAGTACAAGGTCGATCGCGTCGGCGAGGTCGGGCTTGCCGGTGTCGCGCAGGTGGCTGGCGGCGGTGGCGATCTGCTGGCGGATCTGGTTGTCCTTGCGGGCCACGGGGCGGGGTCCTCTCGGTGGGCGCGTCCGCAGGCACCGAGGGCGGTTGGGCGGGCGCGTCATGGGGGTGTGTGCCACGCCAGTGTCCTCCATTTCGTATTGCGTACGCCACGCCTAGGGGGCGGTGCGTAGCCCCAGGGGGTTCCTGGTGGGCACCACGTTACACGAAACGTATTGCGTACGCACTATGAAATGGTACGGTGTTCCCAACACCACGAACGAGGGGGACCCGATGAGGCACACCAGCCGCCAGACCAGCACCAAGACCCTGGCCGACCTCTACCGCGCCCTCGACCGTCGTCACGCCGTCACCATCACCTACCTCGACAAGGACGGCACCGAATCCATCCGCACCATCGAGCCGATAGACATCCGCACCACCCGCAACGGCCTCATCCAGGTACGCGCCATGTGCCGGCTCCGCGGCGACGCCCGATCCTTCGACGTCGACCGGATCGTCTCCTACACCTGCCACCGGATGGCGTTCGTCCTCGAAGCACCGGAGGCAACGACCCCGGCCGGACGGCCCACCATCGTCCGTAGCGCCGCACAGCTCATCGCCCGCGAACTCGGCCGCGACTACCTCCCCGCCCGCCGCCGCATCACCCAGACCGACACCGACCTCGCCGCCTAGGAGGACCCATGCCGCTCGACATGACTGGCGACCACCGGTACAACCCTCGGGTCCACTACCGGCGCTACCTCAGCCACCGCCCGGAGCAGGGCATCATCGTCATCTGCGTGCAGGACTTCGATTACCACGACTACGAGCCCAGCCGCTTTCTGGACCTCGCGTCGTTCGACACTGACGAGGAAGCGCGCCTGTCACCCCTCAGCGCGTATGACGTCGCGCAGAAGATGGAGCAGTTGGAGCCCGGAGACAACCTCGGCCACCTTCAGGCTCGCCGGCTCCTGCACGCGATGAACAGCCATCTCCTGTACTCCGGCCAGTGAACGACGAAGGCCACCACCCCGAACAGGGATGGTGGCCTTCAAAGTCACACGAGTTGCGCAAGCGCAGCTTAGCCCGAGAAGTCTCCACCCTGCTACCCCCACCGCCTACCTGGGACAATGAAACCCATGGCCCAACGCCCCACGCACCAGCAGCCGTCCCTGGTCGACGACCCCGTCACCGGCTACCGGCACCGCTACTGCCGGCGCTGCGGCCGCGAACTCACCCGCCTCGAATCCCGGCTGAACGGCTACGGACCGGACTGCGACCCCAACCGGCACCCCGCGGCCGCACCCGAGCATCACGTCGACCAAGACACGCTCCCCGGCACCTGAAACCGGCGTCGAGCGGCGCGAGGCAGTACGTCCTGTTCTGTCGCAGCCTCCAGCGTGATGCGCGCCACTCTTTCCGGATGGCCTAGGCCAGTAGTCACTGGCCGTTGCCCGGCAACTCTGTTCTCCCCCAACCACTTTCCCGAAACAGAGGCCCATCTCCCCACGCAGATAGGTCAGTTGACCCGCTTATAGCCCTTCAGTCATTCTCCCGGCATCGGGCAATCAGCCCGACAACGCAAACGGGAGCCCTCCCCCGAAAGAGCCTGGCCGGGCATCGGGTTAAAGCTCCCTGCGCGGGTGCCACTCACCATGAATCTGAAGGAGACACCAGCAATGGACGGTAGCAAGAAGAACGAGGAAGGACAGCCAGAGGGACGGCTGACGCGACTTCGACGTCGGCTGTCGGAGTGGCGGATCCACCAGTACGTCGCCCGCGGCATGGCCACCGGCATCGGCAGCGGAGCGGTCAGCATCATCATCCTGTGGGTTCAGGCCCGGTAGCGCAGCAGACGGCGGCCCCGCGCACGTGCGAAGTGACCGCGGGGCCGCCCAGCGCCATCCTGTCCGAAGCGCCTACCCAGACCGTACGGCCGCGCCCGCACCGGCGCGCGACGACGGCACCGGCGGCGGCTCGTCCAGCGGCGTGACGCCGACCGCCCGGCGTAGCTGCTCCATCGTCGTCGGCAACGGCGACCAGCCGTACTGGCCGGCCATCACATAGTTGAGTGCCGTGATCCCCCGCGCATAGGCCCTGCGCAGCCCGTCCGGGAGGATCGTGATCCCCGCCGGGCCGGCCTTCGACTCGTGCAGCGTCACCCACAGCGCGCTGCGGCCGCCCTCGATCGGCAACGCGTCGACGATCTGCTCCCGCACCTCCAGCCACCGGCCAAGCGCCACCCGCGTCCCGTCCCGCAGCGGGTACCACTCCACCTCCGGCAGCGGCGGCAACACCTCCACCGCCGCCAGCACCCGCTGCCTTGTTGCCTCCGACATGCGCTCCCGCTGCCCCCACAACACGGCCCGCACCGTATCCGGATGCACCTCAGCCAACGAGGCGATCTCCTCCGCCCGGTTCGGCCCGGCCTTCTGCTGCCGCCGGCGCACCCCCACCGCGGCGAGCCCCTCCGCCACATCGTCCATGCGCAGCGCCGCCAACTCGCCCGACCTGGTGCCCGCGTCCAGCACCACCGCGACCATCGCCAGCAGCCGCGTCCGGTCCGCATGCGACAGCGCCAGGCCGTCCCGCTCCAGCGGCCCCTCCCCGGCCAGGTCCACCAGCCCCCGATACAGCGCCGCCCGCGACCGGCCGTCGACCGTGGCCTTCAGCTCCGGCTGCTCGATCACCGGCAGCAGCAGCATCCGGTCCGGCACCACCACCCGCCCCAGCAACGCCAGACAGTCCCGCACAATCCGCAGCGACGCGACCGGCAGCGGCCGCCCCACATCCTTCGCCCGGAACCTGAGCTCCCCGGCCTCCACCAACTCCCAGAACGCGCCGATCGCCTCGTCCTCGAACAGCCGGCGCGCCGACCGCTTCGACAGCACTGCTTCCGGCACGGTGCCGACCGCCCGGTCGACCAAGCCCACCAGCGCCCACAGCTGCTTGGCCCGCGACCGGGACACCTGGATCGGCACACCAGCCGCCCCAGGCACCAGCTGCCGCCCCTCCCAGGCGGCAGGGTCCCGCGGCGCGATCCGCTCCACCACCGCGGCCAACTGCCGCACCGACGCGTACCGGTAGCTCACGACGCCTCGCCCTGCTCTGCAATCTGGGCCGCTTCCAGGTACGCCGCGTGCCGTGCCGTGCCCGCCGGATGACGGCCTGCCGCCCGCCGTAGCTCCTCCGCGATCTGCGACCGAAGCATGTGCTCGTCGGGCGGCATCTCGTTCACCCGCAGGCCCTTCGCCAGATGAACCGTGAGAGCCCCGATGATGGGCAGCAGCAGCTTCTCGTCGGAGTCCCCGACGCGCCAGGTCGAGCGGCTCAGACCGTCCCTGGCCGCAGCCAACAGGCCGTCGAACACCGGTCGGACATCCACGGACTCGTCTGCGGTCATGCCTGCTCCTCGCGCCGCTTCGCCTGCACCTTGAGCCACGGATTCTCCGCCCGGGACTGAGCCCGGTCCAGGTACTCCCGCTTCACCACCGCCGAGCCCGGCTTCCACCGGCCCTGCTTGGTCGGGTCCCCGCCGGCGTCCGCAATGGCCTGGGCCCCGCCCCGGCGCAGCCCGTGCGCGGTGATCTGCTGCCAGTTCTTCGCCCCGGCCTTGAAGGCGCGGCCGCGGACCCAGTCATTGATGGCGTCGCCGGTTACGTAGTCGCCACGCTCCTTGGCGGCCGCCCGGTTCTGGAGCGTGCCCCGAGAGGTGAGGGCCCGGAAGAACGCCCCCTCCCGCACGCCGAGCCGGTGCAGCACGCTCAGCCAGTCCCGCACCGCGGTGACCGGGTCCAGCAGCGGGTCAGGATCCGCGGGGATGTCCGTGTGCTCACCCTTGGCCTCCTGGTCGGTCTTGGAGGAGCGGATGTGGAGGGTGACGAAGTCGTCGTCCACCGCGACGTCGGCGATGGACAGGTCGGCGAGCTCCACCCGCCGGTTCAGCGCGCCGCGGCCGAAGAGGAGGACGCACCGGTCTCGCACGCCGGCCGGGGTCCGCAGGTCGCAGCTTTCGACCATGGCCCGCAGCAGCGCGTCGGTGACCGGCGGCGCCTTGCGGACGGCGCGGCGCTTGCCCCACTCCTTGCGGTACTCGTTCAGCATGCCGCGGGCTTGCCTGGTGCCGGGCTTCTTGTCCTCGGGCATCCAGGTGCGGATGGCGGACATGGCGGCGCTGATGGCGTTCGGGGCGCGGCCCTCCTCGATGAGGTGGGCGACGTACTCGACGTAGGTGGCGGTGGTGCACGGCCGGGCGACGCGGCCCTGCTCTGTGCACCAGGCGGCGAACTTGTTCCGCTGGGAGAGGTAGTTGGCGCTGGTGTTGCGCGGGGCGGACTGCTTCTCGAGCCGTTCGGCGGTCCGCGCGGAGACGTACAGGTCCCGTTCGGTGTACGCCGGCTGCTCGTCCTCGGTGGGTAGGCCCTGGCCGGGGTAGAGGATGGTGTGCCGGTCCACGGCCGGCCGGACGGCAGGGGTCTGCTGCACCAGGGCAGGCAGGTGGTCGTCGTCCACCAGCTCGGCGTCGACCACCTCCGCCTCGTCGTCCACGACGTCAGCCCCCAAGGGCCTGACGAACGCGTGCCAACTGGGGGTTCTCCCAGACGGAGAGGTAGTCGGGGTGATCCCGCCACTGCTCACCTGCGCCAGTCAGGAGATGCCAGGCGCGCTCGGCACCCTCGGCGTCGTCCTGGGCCAGGAGGTACGAGACGGCCTCGGCCATGCCCGCGATCCCGTGCTTGTTGGAGTTCGAGACGCGGTTGAAGCGGGCCGCGGCGTCGGGGTCCAGGTCCTCGTCCGTGTTGATCGCCTCCCACTCCTCGTTGACGCGTTCCTCAAGGAAGGCTTGCAGCGCCTGTACGTCGTCGGCGGCAGGAATGGTGACGGCCATGGAGTTGATCCCCTCTCAGGGCGGCTCACGCAAGAGCCACCTACAAGGGAAATTATACGTGGGTGATCGCGAGAGGGTTCCCCGAAACGGTGTCACCTGCCCGGTCCGAGTCACCCCTTATCGTCAGGGTCAGGACCTCGGGGTGAACCGCGGCTCTGGCGGACGGCGCTCGTGGAGCCGTGCCGCGCCCGGGGCAGGGGCCAGCTGCTCCGCGATCCACGCCTGAACGTCGACCAGTCTGTAGACAACCTTGCGGCGGTACGTGGTGGAAGGTGGCCCGGTCCCCTGGCAGCGATAGTTGTACAGGGTCCTCTGGGCCAGTCCCGTGAGTCGGGACGCTTCGTCGAGCCAGATATACCCCTCGGGAGCGGGGAGTTGAGAGCGGCGCACGTGAGAGATTCTGCCGGACCGTTGCTCCCGGAGGGTGACAGCGCGCATGGCACATGGGCTCATTCCGCCTCAAGGATGGCTACCCGGCGTGCCGTTCGAGAGTGGACAAGCGGAGAGGGCTTCCGATCCTTCGCCAGAATCGATCCTTACGGATGGGCCGCACTTCGGTAAGAACGCTTCGCTACCTCCACCAGGTCATCGCATCGTCAGGACTGATTGCGGAGCGTGGTCTGCGCAATGCGGTCCCGCTCGTTGGCCTCTGGCGGCCCGGAAAGGGTGATGCCGGCGTTGGTCAGCATCGAGAGGTCCAGCGAATAGCTGCGCTGGGACCGCGCGTGCCAGATCTCGAAGGCAGCCTCGACATGCTCCCGCGCCTCGGCCTTGGTCATGCCGGTCACGGCCATCAGGTGGGAGAGGGCCACGTCCTCAAGGCCGCGGACCTGGGCGAATCCGAAGTGGGTGACGGTGTGGCAGTGCGTGCACAAGCAGATGAGCCGCCGGAGTGTCTGAACTCGGCGTTCGTCGTCGTACGTCCATCGTTCGTGGGCTTCGAGCCACCGCTTCGTCTCCCGGTCCTGCGTGGCGCCGCACGCTTCGCAGCGCTGGCCCGCCCGGGCGGTGATCATCCTGCGCAGGCGTTCCCAGTCCTTCGGGGCGACACACGAGCGGACGTTCGTGAACCAGCAGGAGCTCGGGACGAGGTCGACGAACAGGCCCTGGCCCAGGGAGCGGTCTTCGCCGGGCAGCAGATCGGGGATGTCGGGTGCTGCTGCCCACCGCTGGAGGGAGTCCTCCCGGCCGGGAGGGGCGTACCAGCGTCGTGCTGCACCATCCCATCGGGCACCAGCCGCCTTCGCGGCGTCCTTTTCGTCATAGGTGACGTCCAGCCAGTTCCGTTGTATCGCCACGGTGTTCGCCCTCTCCTCGTGGGTTGTAGCCGAAGGGTATGGCTAGGCGCTGACAGAGAGGGTGTGGTTCGGTCACCCCCGAGGTCGGCCGCACAGCGGTCCTGATAAACGTGGAACTAACCAGTGACAGACGAGTCGTGCTGCGCTACGGTGATGCCACGTCAGAAGCACGTTAGTTCACGTCTCTTACTACGGGGGCACCTGTTGCGCATCACGATGAACATCGAGAACCCCACCGGCGACTTCCAGAAGAAGCTGCTTACCCTCCTCGCCGAACACGCTGCCGACATCCAGATCGACGCGACCTGGACCGTCGAACGAGCAGAGCAGTACTACCGATCCCTCCCCTCCCGGGCCCGCCGCATCGTCAAGCTCGCCGTCGCCGGCGACGGATACGTCTCCGCCGAAGACCTCCGCGACGAGGAAAACACCAGCCTCCGCGGACACAGCGCCGCCCTCAAGCGGCTCCTCCACCGCGGCTCCATGCGCGGCCTCTGGCCCGAGAGCATCCCCACCCCCATCGACCCCCAAGGCCCCGGCTTCGGCAAGGTCGCCGGCTACGCCATGGACGAGGACCTGGTGCCCGTCTTCTTCGCCGCAGTCCGCAACATCGAGACCGAGCCCGAGGAATGGGCAGAGCAGCGCATGACCCAGTCCGCCGCACTGGAGCAGGCCGTCCGCAAGCGCCGCGGCGAGTGGACCACCGTCCTGGCGGTCGCAGCCCTCCGCGACGCCGGCCACGAGGTCACCGACAAGCGGGCCCGTCAGATCCTCCGCGACCTGGCCGCCGCCGGCCTGCTGGAGAAGACCGACCCCGGCAGCGCCACCTACCGCACCACCGAGAAGTAAGGACCACGACCGTGCTGACTCTCAGGGAGCTGGTGGCCGCGCAGGCAGGGACCGGCCGACCGCTCACCTTCGAGGCACTGCACCAGCGCGCCGTCGACCCGGCAACCGGCTACCAACCCAGCGCGAATCACCTGTGGCGGATCGCGACAGGCCAGGCGGTGAAGGTCAACCCGCCTCTCATTGCGGCCATTGCCGCGGGACTGGGGCTCGACCTGATCGTGGTGCAGCGGGCGGCCGCAGCCGAGTACCTCGGCATGGTCCTGCAATCCGACATCCCCCTACCCGACACCACCACCGAGCAGTGAGGACCACGACCATGGACGACGACCTGAGCCCCGAGCCGAACACCTACCCGCCCGAGTTGCTCAACGCCATTGGCGACCTGCTCGCCACCGCGCAGCGACACCAGGTCGGCATCGCCTTCGAACCCGATGGGGACGGATGGCGCATCCACTACATTGTCGACGACTGGCCGGCCGTCGAGGAGTACCAGCTTTCAGCCGGTCCGCTCTCCGACGCGTACGACCTCCAGGTCGCATCCTCCGCAGCTCTGCGCCCGCTGGTGAAGATGGGCATCTCGGTGACAGAGCACTTCAAGAGCCGCAACGGGGGATACGCGCAGCGGGCACCCTGGGACACCGAGAAATGAGGAACACGACCTTGGCCGTGAACGCTGTCCACGAGTCCGAGTTCCGGACGTACAACTTCACCCTGCCGGATGGGGCCCCCGAGGTGCCGCTGCCGTACGACATGGGGCGCCTCGTACCGAGTCAGGTGCGCATCAAGCTGTCCCGGCACTCTGGAGAGACTGAGTGCCAGGGCGAGGCCCGCGTGTTCGGCAAGTGGCGTGACCGCGATGGCACCCTGACCGACCGGCTGGAGGACGTCGTCTTTCCTGGGGGCGTGCACTGGACCCCTCAGTGGGTGCTCGACCTGATGCGCCGTAGCTGTCCGGTCGGTTGGCATCTCGCACGTTGACCAGGCCCTGTAGCGATGCCCCCGACCAGGTGAATTGGTCGGGGGCATCTGCACGCCAGGGTACGGCTGGCCGCATAGAGGCGACGCCCGCTCGTGGGGAGGCAGGGGCGGGAAAGGGGCGATCCTCAGTTACCAGCCCCTACGCGAACTCGGTACACGCTTCGACTCGGGCAGGACTTCGACGGTGAACTGCTCCGTGATAGCCCTGATGTGAATGCCGGCGAAGCAGATCTTGTTGCCGTTGTTCCCATGGGGGATTTCGCGACGGTAGGCCATCTCCCGGAGTCGCCTGGCCGTGAAGGGCAGCCACTGGGCCGCCTCGGCAGGCGTGTAGTGGAACAGCTCGCCTTCGACGGTGGAGGGCGCCGGGATACCCGGTCGGATCTGCGACGACTGCGGCACGCCAGGAGCCTCGGGCACGGTCATGAATGTCCCCCTCGCGCGGCTCGCGCCTTCGTCGCACGAGGTTCCGGAGGGCGGCCGCAGGAGGCGGCGTCCTCGGCCCTCTGCGCCATCTCTCGAACTGCGGTCTCATGCAGGTCCGCGAGGAACGACTCGATGGCGTCGATCCGTGCGGCGACCTTCTTCCCGATGATGAAAGCTACCGGCCCCTGGTCGCGCATCCGCCACTTGCGGTACGTGCTGGGGCTGATGCCGAGCCGGGTGGCGATTCCGGGGATGACAACCGAGCCGTCTCTGCTTCGGTAGTCCTTGATCCACACGATGCCCGCCGGCGGGGCCTGCACTCGTTCGCTGCGGGGCACGTTGGGCTCCTTCCCAAGGGCGATGCAGAGACGGTATGGGAAGCCACCAGCGAGACTGAAACCGGCGTCACACCTTCGTGCGATGGAAGCCGATGTGGGAGCGGGAAGCGGTCGGCCCGCGCTGCCCTTGATAGCGGGACCCGGCCGCCCCCGCGCCGTACGGGGCCGCGGCCGGCGACGAGCACTGGAAGAAGCACAGTTGCCCGATCTTCATGCCGGGCCACAGCTTGATCGGCAGCGTGGCGAGGTTCGACAGCTCGAGCGTCACGTGCCCGGAGAAGCCGGGGTCGACGAACCCCGCGGTGGAGTGTGTGATCAGACCAAGGCGCCCGAGCGACGACTTGCCCTCAAGCCTCGCCGCCACGTCATCCGGCAGCGTCACCTGCTCGTACGTCGACGCGAGCACGAACTCCCCCGGGTGCAGCACGAACGCCTCCCCGTCAGCCACATCGACCAGCCGCGTCATGTCCGACTGGTCCACCGCCGGATCGATGCAGGCGTACCGGTGGTTCTCGAACACCCGGAACCCGCGGTCGAGGCGGACGTCCAGCGACGCCGGCTGTATCAACGCCGGTTCGTACGGGGCGATACGGATACGGCCGTCAGCTATCTGGGCCTCGATGTCACGGTCGGAAAGCAGCACACGGCGAGCGTAGGCGCGCGCCAGGAGTCTGTTGCCCTGGCTGTTGGCGGGGTGTTGACCCGCACTGGCTTGCGGCGTGGTGGGCGGAGCGCTCGTTCGAGCAAGATCGGGTTATTTACGGTGACTTTGTGTAGGACAACTGCCCTGGTCACAGTTCAATGCCGCCCGCGACGACGAACTCCACACTGCGGACGATGTGGTCGTCGTTGGCGCCACCGTTCGACCCGGTCCAGCCCACCCGCACCGACGCCGGCACCACGGCCGGAACCTGGTCGAAGAGGAGGACGCTATCGGCCCACACCGAGATGCCGCCGGCCGCGTACCGGACGCGCACCAGGACCGGCGCGGCGCGCAGGGCGAGTACGCCTCCGTACGTGGCGACGGTCGTCATGCCGGTGGGGGTGGTGGTGACGATCCGGGCCCGGGACCCGGCGCCGGTGTCCAGGGCGACCGCGAGCGCTGTGCAGCCGACGAGACCGAGGTCTCCTCCCCCGCCGCCCTGGAAGGTGGCCGCGGTGTCTGCGGGGTCGGCGAGCGCGAAGGTGATGCCGTCGGCGCCGGTGCCGCCGGACATCTCGCACTGGAAGGTGACGTCGAGGCCGTCGGCGGGCTCGAGGCTGGTGCGCCAGCAGGTGCCGGAGCCGAACCCGTCTGCCGCGTGGGTGAGGTACAGGTCTGTGCCGGTCAGGGCGGCGAAGCCGTTGAGTTGCCAGCCGGGGTCGGTCGGGGGCGGGATGTGCAGCCATGGCGTCCACACGCCGGCGGTCTTGGGCCCGTACAGTCGGCGTGCGCCTGCGTCGAGGGCCCAGTCGCCGTCGATGCCGATGGCGTTGTCGGGCTGGCCGACGGTGGTGAGGAGTCCGGGCCGGGCGGGGCCCGGGGCGCCATCTGCCCCGTTGGTGCCGTCGGTTCCGTCCTGCCCGTCCGTGCCCTGCAAGGAGGCGAGAAAGTCGGCCTCCGTCCCCGTGTTGCCGGCGGTGAGCCAGATGCCGTATGCCGACGCCCCCGGAGCTCCGTCCGTGCCGTCTGCTCCGTCGACACCCGGGGTTCCGGGAGGGCCGGGCACGAACACGACCGTCCCGGCCTCCGTTGGGGCGTCGGCGAGTTCGACCCGCACGTCGCCCACCCACCACTCGCCCGTCTCCGGGACGAGGATGTGCGTGGCGACCGGGGTGCCGTCCAGGGCGCGGCCCTCCATCACCTCCCACAGCGTGTCCCCCGCCGGTGACTCGACCAGCGCGTTGGCGACGAGGTCCGCCGACCAGGATCCGTCCGAGGCGGGCACGATCCGTACCGGGCGCACAACTTCGCCTTCGAGGCTGGCTACGTAGCCGACCGCCCGGGCGCCGGTCACGTCCACGAGCGTGGCCGTGACCTCCACCCTGGTGGGGTCCGTCGGTCCGATCAGCTTGCCCGTCACCATCGTCATCAGCGTCTCCAGATCATCAGAAGCGGCGGCGGTCGGGGGCGAGGCCCAGCACCGACGTGCCGTTGGCGGGTGGCTGCGGGTCGGGGCTGCTGTTGGTGGTGCACTCGTAGCGGGGTGCGGCCGGGTCGAAGTTGGAGACCCGGGTGCATGTGTAGGTGACGCCCTTGGGGTCGGTGTACGTCCAGCCCGCGGGCGGTTGCCCGTCCTTGCCGTCGACTCCGTCAGTGCCGTCCTTACCAGGCGGCCCGTCCGCGCCGTCCTTGCCGTCCGCCCCGGGGGCACCGGGTTCGCCCGGGACTCCGGGCACACCCGATGGCCCGAGGGGCCCTGTGGGGCCCGGCAGCGGCCGGAGGGTGGGCGCGGGGACGCCTTCGGGTCCAGTCGGGCCGACCGGACCCTCCGGACCGGTGGGGCCGGGCGGACCTGATGGACCGACGATGGACTTGCCAGCCTCGCCGCGTGACCCAGGGGGCCCAGCAATGGGCTTCTCGCCGAGGCTCTCCACCTGATGGGCGAGTGCGTCTCGGGCTTCGTTCGCCTCGTCCAGGTCGCGCGACAGGACGACGAACGCGGTCACGACTGCACCGAGGACGACAGCGGCAAACAGGGCAGCGGCTGCGGCAAGATAGTCGCCCCGCTTTCGTAGGCGCCGCGCTTCAACGCGGGTGATCGGCCTCATGCCTTCCCTCCAAGGAAGAAGAAGACGAACGGCAGGATGAGGCCGATCAGGGGGATGATGACGGACGCCAGCAGCCACCGACGGGTCTGTGTCACCCGGTCGGCATCCGCAGAGCGCTGCGTCTCGAAGCCTTCGACCTTCTTCGCCAAGTCGGCGATGTCCTTTGTGAGCCCGGCCTTTTCGACGGTGTACACGTCGGTTGAGACCATGCGGTCCAGGCGGGAGTTGATCTGGGCCATGTCGTCGCGGATGTCTCCGCGCAGAAGCTGGATGAGCCGTCCCAGCTCTCCCAGAGACGGCTCATCAGCCATGGGGCGTGCTCCTGGTGGGGGTAAGGGCAACGGTCAGGCGCTGGTCGGCTTGCCAACCGCGCCGGCCGGTACCGGGGCGGTGACCTGGGTGCGGTCGAACATGCCCACGACGGCTGCGACAAGGGACAGAACGATGGCCTGCTGCTCGGCGGACCAGTCCGCGCCGAAGCCGACAGCGAGGGCGATGACGGCCTGGACGAAGCCGAGGATGGCGGCGCTGATGCCGTCGCTGGCCATGACGGCGATGAGGAGGCCGACGGCGGCCGCGGCGACGGCGTTGATGACGGCCTGCTGTTCGCTGGACACCTCAAGGCCGAACGCGGTGCCGGTCTTCAGCGCTACGGCGATGAGGGTCAGGATCAGCGCGGGCTCTCGACCGAAGATCTTCACGGTTGTCTTCTCTCTCAGGAGTGATGGGCGGGGTCAGAGCTGCTTCGGTACACGAAGGGCATCCCAGGACTCCTTGCCAGGAATTCCGTCCAGTGCGGAGCCGGTCCAGCCCTTCTTGTTTTTGTCGGAGTACTTCTTCTGCCAGGCCGCATAGCTCCGGCGGTCGGCGTTGGTGAAGTGCGGGCCGGGGCCCTGCTGGTAGCGGCCGCAGCCTTCGGCGACGAGCCGGCGGCCCATGGCGGTTATCAGGGGTGAGCGGCGGCCCAGGCTGAAGAACGCGGCTCCGGGGAACGGCTCGTAGGCGGGCTTCGGGGCCGCGGGCTTCGACGGTGCCGTCGTACCGGGCAGCTTGAGCTTCTGCCCGACGCTGAGCTCGTTGGGGTCGTCGAGCTTGTTGAGGTCGACGAGCTTGGCGACCGTCGTCTTGTGCGTCCTCGCGATCGACCACAGGGTGTCGTCCTTGCGGACGGTGTACGTGCCCGACGGCGCCGGAGCGGGCGGCGGGGTGGCCGGGGGCTTACCTCCGGCGAGACGGTCGCGGACCCGGTCACGCATCGACCGCATCGTGAACCCGCGCGGGTCGACCTTCCCAGGCTGCCACTCGAGGTGCCCGATCACGCTCTCGGCGTCCCAGTTCAGGAGGCGGCACACGGCGGCCGCGGCCTTCTCGATGGCCTCGAGCTGGGCGTCCGGCCACGGGTCCTTGCCGTCGCCGAGGTTTTCGCATTCGAAGCCGATGAAGTGGCGGTTGCCGTCGGTGTTGGCCTCGTTGTCGGCGGGGAGTGCGCGCTCGTCGATGACGGCGTCGAGAACGTCGTCGTCGCCGAGCCCGGCGTGGTTGGCGCGGCCCCAGCCGACAAGGTGGACGATGCCCTTCTTGTCGATGACGCCGTGGCACAGCGGGCCGGGCAGTGAGCTGTATCCGTCGCGGCAGATGCGGACGGTGGTGTCGGTGCCCTTGGTGACGGTGTGGTGGATCATCACTCCGTGCAGGGGGCCGAAGGAGCCTTTGTGGTTGCGGTTGTGGGTGCGCCAGTCGCCGACTTCGACGACCTTGAGGCCCTCGTCGCGGAGTGCCTTCAGGAATGCGGCAGCACTCGGTGGCGTCGCCATCGGCTGTCTCGCTCTCTTCCCCGCGCCCAGAGCGTGTGGCGGTGGTCTCTGCGTCCTGGCGAGGCCGGGTGGCAGTCCCTCGGGGTGGAGCGGGGCGGAGGGTCGCCCTGCTGTTCAGCGTAGAGGCGGCCGGAGGGATCGTTCCCTCCGGCCGCCGCCGGTGCCGGTCAGTCGAGGGGCCAGCTGCATTCGGTGAAGTCGAACAGGTCGTTGACCGCGCGTGCTGCGGTGGTCCAGACGGTGACGACGCCGTCGGCTCCGACGCGGCAGCCGAGGAGGGAGGGGCTGCCGCCGGTGGCGAAGGGGACGTCGTAGTAGTGGGCCTTGAGGGGCCACATGCCCGCGGGGAGCGTGCACACGTTTTGTGAGGTGCCTGCGGCCATGGCGGTGGCGACCATCGCGGCGCCGTCGAGGCGGGCGCGTTTGGTGCCGCGGGAGCAGCGCAGGGTTTGGTAGGTGCCGTTCGTGGACTGCTTCCAGTCGGTGAACGTGACAGCCTGCCAGGCGCCCTCTTCGCTGAAGGTGCCGTTCGGGCCGGTCAGGGTGCCCGTGAGGGTGGTGTTGCCGTCCTTGTCGACGGTGAACTTGTCGGCGGCGTTGAGCTGGAGCCGCAGCAGGTTCCCGGTGTGGCCGGCGGCGGCGTTGAGGAGCACGCCGGATGAGGCGGACGCCGCGGGCTGCACGGAGAGGCGGCCGCCGGAGACGGAGATGACGCCGTCGGTCGCTTCGATGCGCGTGGACGGCAGGGCGTCGACCGTGTTCACGAAGGCGAGGAAGGCGCGGGTCGGGGAGGCTTCGATCCATCCGCCCTTGACCTTTCCGTCCGAGTCGCGGGTTCGGTAGGTGCGCCAGAAGTTGCTGCCCTCCCCCTGTCCGGAGTAGGTGCGCCAGCGCCAGTCGGAGACGGCGCCGTCGGTGATCTGTCCGGTGACGATGTTGACCGCGGGCTGCGAGTCGGTGCCGGTGGCGGCGATGTAGCCGGCGGTCACCCCCAGGCTGTTGTTGAACCCGACCGCGGGCTTGGTGCCGATCGGGTCGAGGAGGATGGACCAGCCGGAGGGGGCGGAGGCGACGACCATGCCGTCCTGAATGTCGACCGTGGCCCCGGCCCCGTCGTCGGAGTGGATTTCGGCTCCGTTGATGGTGCCGCCGGTGATGGTCTTGCCGGTGAGGGCGTCGACGGAGATGAGGTCGGCGGTGATCGCCCCGACGACCAGGTCTTCCGTGTCGGCCTTGCGGGGAGTGCCCGCGACACCGTTGCTCGCCGGGCCGGCGACGCCGGCGGTGCTGCGGGACCGGAGCTTGACGTGCCATTCGGTGTACGGGAGGGAGATGACGACCGAGCCGCCTTGCGCGGTCTCGATGGTGTCCCGGAGGGTGCCCTGGTCGGGGGTGAAGCCTGCGGTGGGGCCGACGTGGACCTCGACTCGCATCCAGTCCAGCGGTGCGGCCTGCGCGTCGGTGAACGTGCCGTCCCAGGCGACCGTCAGGGCGGCGAGCGCGGGCTCAACGGTCGGGTCGGACGGTGTGGGCGGGACCGGTCCATTGACCACGTTCACGCCGCTGGTGCCGTCCGCTTGGACACCGACGATGGCCTTCAGGCTGCCGGTGTCGTCGAAGACCTCGAGCGCCGCGTCGTCCAGCGAGGCGGACGACAGGCGCGAGGAGCGCTCTATCTCTTCGATCTTGCGCTTGATGAGGGCCAGTTCGTGTCCGATGTCCATGTATTACGTCCCTGCGTAGGTGTAGGCGTCGGCGGGCTGGAGGTCGATGACCGCCTGTGGCCCGCCCTTGGCGTGGGGGTGGATGGTCCAGCTGGTGATGCGGCGCCAGCCGACGTATGAGGTCCAGGCGTTGTGGATGCGGACGTACACGTCGTCGCCGACCTGCCAGGAGCCGAACCGGGCTGCGGCCGTGTCGCGGATGATGATCTGGTCGACGGTTCCGATGACCTGCCGCCGTTTGCGTTCCGCCGCTGCGTGGGCGGCGAGGACGTCTGCCGCGGTGATGCCCGGGTAGTCGGAGATCCGCTCGAGGCGCAGCCGGCCGTTGCGGACGGCGGAGACGGCGCGTCGCTTCTTGGACCCTTCGCCTTCGCCCATGGCGACGACGACCTGGGCGTATTCGTCTCCGCTCAGGGGTACGGCCGGGTCGTCGACGATGTTGACGCCGGAGGCGAAGGTCAGGTCGGTGCGGCGGGCGCCGAGGCGGGGCCAGCCGAGACGGATCCGGTGTACCGGCTGGGTCTTGGCGGCGTTCCAGGCGACGTCGCACGTGTAGTCGGGGGTGGCTTCGCCGGAGACGAGGTCGTCGATGTGGGCGCCGAGGCTCTTGCCGTCCCACCAGCCGGATTTGTACTGCTCGGCGGTGGTGCCGACCTTCGCGGTGCTGGTGATGGTGTCGACGACGACGCTGATGCTGCCGTCTTCGACCGACTGGGCGTACTCCCAGATGTCGCGGATGATCCGGCAGGGGTCGGCTTGCGTGTAGGGGCCGCGGCCTGCGAAGTCGCCGTGGAGGTCGAAGCGGTGCTCTAGGTAGCTGGACCAGGAGGCCGCTTCGAAGGTGAACGTGTCGCCTTCAGGTTCGGCGTGCCAGACGAGGCCGCCCCAGCGGAGCTGGCCGGCGGACTCGGTGTAGATGTACGTGGTGCCCGGGTCGAGGAAGCTGGGGTTCTGGGCGATGAGCCGCGGCGACAGGCGGCCGGTGAGAGTGCCGGGGCCGTTGAGCTCCGGCCCGTACGCCAGGTCCTGGACCGGGAGGGCGAGGGTCTGCCACTCGCCGGTCAGGGCGTGTCGGGTGAGGACCCGGTCGACGGGTGCGAGGCCGGTCACCTGGGCGCCTCGAAGAACTCGACGTCGGCGATCAACGTGGACGCGGTGTCGACCATCATCGTTCCGGCGTTGCCGGGCGAGGCGAGAGCACGGCAGCGGAGCAGCTGTGTGGTGCCGCGGTAGCTGTCGGGGATGGTGAGCGTGTCGCCCATGATGTGGGTCACGCGCCGGGTGCCGGTGGTGTTGTCGTCGACGATGACCGGCTCTATGGAGAGGACGCCGAGGGTTCCGGAGATGCTGCCGAAGAAGATGCCGTCGGACAGGCGCAGGCCGCCGATGCTGATGGTGACGACGGCCTTGGTGGCCCACGCCGGGACGGGAATGTTCCAGCCGGGCGCGGTCGAGAAGTAGGCGAACGTGGCGGACGTGCCGCTGATGCCGGTGGACGCGGAGGCAGGGGTCTGGATGTGCAGGGTGCGTTCGCGGCGGGGGTTCGCGACCTGCCGCAGGTCGGTGATCATCGCGTCGGTGATGACGGAGGTGCCGGCCGGTATCGCGATGCGGGCGAGGGGGATGCCGGTCAGCCCGCCGGGGATCGTCGTCGCCGTCGACGTGACGCTCGGGATGATCGTGAAGTAGTTGATGTCGTCGACTGCCGGGTCGAGGGTGCCCTCGTACTCGGGGTCCTCGACGCGGAGGATGACCATGTCGTAGCGGGTGCTACCGCCGCCGTTCGCCGCAACATCGACCGTGGCGGAGCCGACGTTGGCGACCGCGTAGGAGCCCTGAACAGGGTTGGCGCGGCCGACGACGATGCCGGACCCGTCCGAGATTTGCACCCCACCACCGGGGGTGGACAGTTGGCTGACCTTCAGGTCGTCGCCTTCGGTGATGCCCTCCGAGCCGCGGGCCAGGTCGCGCACGAGCATGCGGAACTGCTGCGCGGGGTGGGTGGCGCCGTCGGTGAGGATCGGGGCCTGAAACAGAGTCATGGTCGGTGCTCCTCAGAGGGCGATGTAGGCATCGCGCCAGGTGAGGCGCATGCGGGAGGTGAGGGTGGGGTCGACGGCGGTCCAGCGCATCTCTGACTGGCCGGGCGGCAGGGAGAACTGGTCGATCCTTGAGCCGGGGCTGATCAGGGTGGACGCGTTGCCGCCGTTCTCGCGGGTGACGGTGACAAAGCCCGGGCGGGTGTCTATCTCCACCCACTGGCCGGCCGAGAGGACCAGCGTCGGCATTTTGATCTGGCGTCCGGAGTCGGCGTGGGTGATGGTCACGTTGGAGCAGGGGCCGGTGATCCGGATGACCGGCCACGCGTCTGTATCCCCTTGGTTGGTGACCCAGCCGGGCCGGTCCGCAGCCGTGGCACCGCTGGTCACGTGGATCGGAGCCGTGACGGGGGCCGTGAACCCACCGCCAGACAACCAGCCCAGCGGGACGCTGATCTGCGTCTCGGTGTCCGCGTACCAGGTGGGGTCGTGGGCGATGAAGTCGATGTCGATGGGCAGGTATCCGTGGACGACCTGGGCGTACTCGGCATCCAGGCGCCGCAGGCGGCCCGTGAGCCGCTTGACGACCCCGCCGGGGCGCAGGATCCGCAGCGGCATTCCGCTGCCGCCGGTGAGCCGCAGGGCCGGGTCGGACGCGGCGGCTTGCAGGGAAGCGAGCATCGCCTCGCACGCCGGACCGTCGCCGGGAATCTTGATGGCGGCGTCGATCTGGACCTGCCGGGCACCCCAGTAGTCCGGGCCCGCCCACTCCCCGTCCATCGACGGCCGGTCCGTGTCGTTGTCGCGGACAGGGGGCCGGCCAAGGCCGGTGATCTCGATGATGTCGACCACCGTGCCCTTGCCGATGGCGACCCCGCCGAGGTCGACCTGCCCTGCGGTGAGCGTGATATCAGGCACGGGACTTCACCCCTCCCCTGGTGGCGCGCCGGTAGCTGCGGCCGACCTGCGCTCCGATGTCGGACGGCGACGCGTCGTTGCGGGATACGGGCACGTTGATGGTGGTGGTGTCGCCTTCCTTCACGATCACGACCTGCCGTCCCGCGGTGACGTCGGTCAGGCCGACGCTCAGGCGGCGGGCCGCGTCACGGAGGATCGGGAAGGCTTGGCGGCGGCTCTGGGCTTCGAGGGGGTTGAACGCCTCGCGCCCACTCCAGTTGTTGACGTTGCCGTTGGCGTTCCACTGGATCGCCGAAGGGTCTCCGTCGAGGCGCCGGACGATCTCCTCGGTGATGGCGCGGGAGCGGGGCCGCTTCGACGGGGCGAAGGGTACGTAGCCCTCGCCCATCGTTTCGGGCTCCGCCCACACGCGCATCGCGCCGGCGGGGGCGATCTGCGCGATGTGATTTTCGGCCCCGTTGGCGAAGTGCTTGACCTCGCCGCGGATGCCGCCGTCGGCGTAGTAGTCGACGACGCCACCGTCCGCTTCACGAAGCTGCGAGCCGTGCGCGCCCGAGCGGCGGGCCTGGTTGCCGGTGACGACGTAGTTCGTGGTGATGGTGATGGTCTTGTCGGACAGACGGTCTCGCGCGTTCTGCACCGCGCCGATGTTCGACAGGGCAGAGCCGGTGATCGCGGTCACCTGCACCCGTCCATCGGGCAGGGTCTCCGTTCGGAAGCCGAGCGAGTTGAGGAGCCGCATCGCCTCAGCGGTGAGCGCGTCCACGACGACCGACTTGCTGCCCGGCGTGGCCTTGATCTTCCCGATCACCTCGTCGAGACCCGCGATGGCGTCCTCGCGGATCATGTCGATCGTGATGTCCTTGTCCGCCGGGATGCCGAGAATGCTGGTGGCGAGCGCGTTGGCCTCGGCTTCGGTGAGGCCCATCTGCTGCGCGTACTTCACGAGCTCGGTACGGCCGCGGTCGTAGATGGCGTTGACCTCGCCCCACGGTGCGCCGGAGGCCCGGGCGGCCGCGGCAGCCTCGTCGGTACTTGTGGCCAGGTTTTGAAGGGCCGTCGCGGCGGCCTGGGCCTTCGGGTCGTTGAGGTCCAGTGCGCCGTTGACCATGTTCAGCGCGCCGGCGTTGTCCTTCGCCGCCTTCGCCGCCGCGTCGATGGACGCCTCGAAGCCGATCATGCCGCCGAGGGCTTGGCGGTTGACTTCGTTCAGGGCCTGGATCGCGCCGCGGAGGCCATCGGCGGATGCCCGCTGGGCGTCGAGCTTGCCCTTGACGTCGATCGCCTGCTGTCCGAACAGGCCCATACCCGCGGCGGCCAACTGCTGCTCGACCCTGAACGCGGCGACGGCGTCGTTGTACTTGGGGAAGACCTTGTTGATGTCGTCGATCGAGTATCCGGCCTTCAGCGCAGCGTTCTTGATCAGGTCGAAGTCGCTGGCGGCCTGCTCGCCGTAGCCGGACGACACCATGCCGGCCATGGCCTCGTCGAGGCCCTTGAAGTCGTCCTCGAGCGCCTTCAGGGACTTGTCGCCGTCGGAGAAGTCGGACCACAGATCATGGGCGCCGCGTCGCAGGTCGTCGAGGACCTCAATGCCCGAGTTGCCGAACGATTCGACGTACTCTTCCTGCTCCTTGGCGGCCTTGCCGAGCTCGCCGAGCTTGTCCACGACACCGTCGACGTCGCCGAACGTCTTCTTCAGCTCGCCGGTGAACTTGCCCGTCTCCGACAGTTCCTTCAGGGAGGTGGTGAGCCGGTCGACGTCCGGCGGCGCGCCGCGGGCCTTCTCGGCCAGGTGACCGATGCCGATCGCTGCGACGGCGAGGACACCAAGTCCGACAGCAGCCTTCGCGGTCGCGGACATGGATGCGGCGGTCGCGCGGAGGGTGGTACCTACACCTGCGGCGCGCATGACGGCGAAGTAGGCGCCCAGCCGGGCGGCCGCCGCTCCCCCGGTGACCGCGCCCAGGGCGGCGGCGGACAGAGTGACCAGCTTCATCACTGCGGCCACTTGGAGGAACGTGGTCAGCGCTCCGGGTGGGACCGCGTTGATGAGGTCCGCGAAGCCGGTGGCGAGCGCGTTGATGACCTGGAGCACGCCGACGCCGACGTCGGAGAAGGCGACAAGCAGGTGCATGCCCGCCCGGGCCAGTTCCCGCAGTGTGTCGCCCACGAGGGGCGCGTTCTGGCGGGCGTAGTCGAGGAACGCGCGCAGGTCGGCGCCGATCTCGCCGGTGTTCATCGACTGGGAGAAGCGGACCATGCCGCTGGTCGCCTTGGCTAGCGAGTCGGTGGCGAACTCGGTGAACCGGTCCATGAACCGGTCGAAGCCCTTGGCCTGGCTGGCTCCGGCGAGGACGTTCAGCATGTGCTGGAACTCGGTGGACGCGCCGCGCACCAGGGGGGTGAGCTTCGGGAGCATGGCGCGCATCAGGTCCATGGACTTGATGGCGACGGGCATGGTGTCGGCGGCCAGAGCGTCGGACCAGTCCATGTACTCGTCCTTGAGGACGGACACGGCGGCCGCTGCCTCGCGGGTGGCGGGCGGCATCTCCTCGATCTGGCGCAGGTACTCCCGTTCCGCCTCTACCGCCTGCTCGGAGCTCTTGCCGTGCTCACGGACGGCCTCCTCGTACTTCTCCTGCGCCTCGCCCGCCTCGACCAGGGTGGCGATCTGCCCGCCGATCGCGACACCGAACGCTCCAGCGGCCACGCCGGCCGCGGCGAGGCCTGCCGCGATGGGGACGGTTGCTGCGGCGATGGGGATGAGGGCGGTGGCGAGAAGCCCGACGGCCAGGTACAGGCTGCGCATGTTCCCGGCGGCGCTGCCCGCGCTGCCTCCCGCGTTGGGGAGGTTGCCGTTCAGGCCGTTGAGGTTGGCGTTGACGCGGGTGAGGCTGCCGTCGAGGTCGTCCATGTCGCCGCGCAGGAGGCGGACGCTCCCGGCGAGGGTGAGGACGTTGCCGTTGGCGTTCGATGCGGCGGTGTTCAGCAGGGCGAGGCGGCCGGCGGCGAGGGTGGCCCGGTCGGCGAGCTCGTCGAGTTCTCGGGCGGTGCGCCGGGCGCGGGCGGCGAGGATCAGCAGGGTGCGGGAGGTGTCGCTGGACTGGGTCTGGACCGTGTTGAGGGCTGCGGTGACAGCCGCTCCGGCGGCGGCGAGTTGGGCGGCGTCGGCGTCGAACTGGACGCCGATCCGGACGGGGCCCAGGCTGTTGAGGTTGGCGATGGCGGTGTGGATCGCGGCCTGGCCGGCGGCGGTGTCGTCGTCGAGACGGGCCTGGATGCGGACGTCGTCTGTCATGGCGCGCAGGCGGGCATCAGCGTGGTCGGCTGCGCGGGCGACGTCGCGCAGTTGGCGGGCTGCCTGCTGGGCCTGGCGGGCCATGCGCAGCAGGTTCCGCTGGGCGGTGTTGGTGGCGCCGCCGAGGCGGGTGATCTGGGTGGCGGCGCTGCTGGCGTCGGTGTCCAGGCCGCGGACCTGGGTGCGGGCGGTGCGGACGGCGGTGGCCAGGCCGCGGGCGTCGCGCGCCGATTCGCGCAAAGCCCGGGCGAGGTCGTTGCCCTCGCCGCGCAGGTCCACTGACAGGTTCCAGTTGGCCACGCCGCTCGCCCTCCTCTACTCGTCCTCGTCGTCCCAGGCGCGCCGTCCGCGCCGGGCCCGTGCCTGTTCGCGTTCCGCCTCGAGCGCCGCCTGCACATCGGCGGGCACCAGGGCGATCTTCATGCCGTTCAGTCCGGTGCCTTGGCGTTCGAGTTCCTGCTGCTTGTCGGCGATGACTTCGCAGCCGACGCACTTCTGTACCGAGGCGACGTACAGGTCCTCTTCGCCGTCGCCGCCGTGGTCCCAGTCGTCGTGGCGGGTGCCGCACTGGGGGCACACGCTGCGCTGGTAGTCGCGGTAGGCGATGGCCTTGTGCCGGTCGCGGGCCGTCCAGACGCCGTCGCCGGCGCCGAGGAAGAGGGAGTGGGGGATGCCCCATCGGTCGCACAGTTCGAGCTCGGTACGGAAGCGCTCATCGGCGATCAGCCTTTTCCCACGTCCAGGCGCGACGCGTCGCCCTGTACGCCGTAGGCGGTGTTCCACAGGGTGACCGCTTCGGCTTCGGACCAGGTGTTGAGGTAGGTGCGGGCGTCGTCCTCGGTGATGCCGTCCAGGGACGCGGCGGCGATCAGGGCGGGGGCGAGGGTTTCGACGTTGAAGACGAACCCGTCTTCGGCCTGCTCCTCGGTCGGCGGGTGTTCCTTCTTCAGCCGCTCGAGGAGCGGCCGTTCGAGGGCCTGGAAGCGCAGGACGATCACTGTCTCGTCGAATGCGGCCTGTGCCGCCTCGAGAGCCTTGCTCGCCGTGTCGGCGGCGGCCTGGTTCTCTGGCGTGTCCTGGTCGTCGACTTTGGCCTGCGCGGCGCGGGCGGCGTACTGGGCGCGCGCCAGGTTCTCCTTGACGGTGTGGTCGTCGCAGATCGTCATTTTCGCCGTGGGCCGGGCGCGGGCAGCGAGACGCTCCCTCGTCGCGGTCCAGTGCGCGTCGCGGGCCACCGCCTCGGCAGGCGGCTGCGCCTTCGTTGTGGTGGTTTTCGGCATCAGGGTCCTCCGGTAGGGAAGGGGGGACCTGGCCGGGCGCCTCAGCGCCCCTTCCCGAACACGTCGGGCCCGACCAGGAGCTTCGGGGGTGGGATCAGACGGCGGCCGGGACGGCGGCGCCGATCACCGGCGTGTCCGTGATCGAGAACTTGACCATCCATCGGGCGGGCTCGTTGTCCACGGTGATCGCGGCGGACTGCGAGGCGACACGCACCGGGTAGATGTCCATGCTCTTGGAGGCGGGGACGTCGCCCTTGCGGAGGATGATGATGAACCCCGTGGTGCCCTTCGCGAGCAGCTCCTCCAGGGTGGAGACGGTGTCGTCCTCGTAGAACGTCAGGGTGGAGTCGGCGGCCTGGTCGTCACCCGGGATCTTCGACGTGAACGTGCTCTCGAGGTCAGGGGTCTCGATCTCCTGGTTTTCGAGGCTGAAGCCCTCTACCGACGAGATCTGCTTGGTCAGCGATTCGGCGTCGGTGATCTCGGTGCGGGTGGGGATGTACGTGGCCGCGGCGATCGTCGGCGAGAAGAGAATCTTCGTTGTGCCCTTGCGGGAAAACCTGCCCATGGTGGGGACCCCTTGAATGCGGTACGGCGATGGCGGCCACCAGTGGGGTGGCGTCCGCGTGGGGTCCCGCCGCGGTGCGGTCCTTCTGCCCGACCAGTGGGTCAGGCGGGCGTCAGGCCGAGCCTGAAGCGCTGCACATACGTGATGATGGCATCGGCCGGATCATTCGTTCCCCCTGGCTCGGTGTCCAGCGACCGGGTCATCACCTTGACGCCGGGGATGGCGAGTTGATGCAGCCACAGGCCGGTCGCCGGGTCGCGGGCGAGGAACGCCTCGCGGGCCTTGTCGGCCATCCACTCCGTCTGATCCAGTTCACCGGCCGAGTCCGCGACGGCCGGGTCCGGCCCCGACACGGAGGTGACCTGGTAGACGATCGAGGCGTCCTCGTTCTCGTCCGCCAGCGGCGCGCCGGACACCTCGAGCGGCATGGCGTACAGCAGGTAGTACGGCGGGTCCGGGTCCCCGACGGGTGCCTTACCGCGGCCGACCGGCAGACCGGACACCGTGGCGAGCAGCGTGGCGACAGCGTTGGTGACCGGGCGGCGCCGGATCATGAGAGCACCTCGTCGATCGCCTCGCCCATCTGGTTGCGCAGGATCGTCCCGATCAGAGGAAGGGCGGGCTGAACGTGCGGATACGGCGGCTGGAAGAAGTGCCGGCCGATAGAGTCGGTCATGTCCCAGAAGCCGAACTCGAGCCGACGGCCCTGGGGGGCATCGGTGCCGATCGTGCACTGCGCTCCGTACGGCAGGGCCTGGTGCACGTCCCGCCACGAGGCCCGGTACGCGCCGGTGATGGCCCGCGGCCCTGGCCGGCCGGACGCGTTCCGTCGGATGGTGGCGATGCCGAGAGTGGCGACGTGCCGCATCCGCCGCTGCACCGCAGGACCGATCTTGTCGGCCGCCTGCTCGAGCCGGTCGGCGAGCTCATCAGGGGTCACGCTGCTGCACCTCCGAGCTGGTCGCAGGGTGTCTTGCGGACGGCTTCGACCGTGCCGGCGCGACCGGGGTCGGAGCACTGCCACGCCCTGCCGAGCAGCGCGGTGTTGGTCGGGTTGTGCACGGCGACGACGGTGACGACGCAATCCTTGTAGGGGATCGGCGCCTCGAGCGGGGTGAGGAGCATGTACGCGGAGCGGGTGGCCCTGTCCCATCCAAGGTTCGCGTCGGCGATGACGGTCATTGGCGGGCCGCTGACGGGCAGCATCGCCCCGGGCCCTTCGTAGAGGACTTCGCCGACGGTGGTCGGGTACTCGAGCTGGCCGGTGTCCTCGTTGAGGACCGGTGCGCCGGTGCTGCCGGGGTGGGTGACGCGGACCGTGTCGACGAGGACGCTGGTGCGGATGAAGGCGACCGCTCCGGCGATGGCGTCATCGAGGCCGGCCATCAGCGGCCACCGTTTCCGAGTGCCCAGTCGGCGATCTGGGCGAGCATCGCGCGGGTGAGCCCGTAGCGTCCGTCGTCCATGGCGTCACGGTTCAGCGCAGCCTGCTCGAGCGTCTTCGGGTCGAGGCTGCGGACGAAGTCGGCGACCGCCTGAGCGGGGTCGGGCTGGTCGCCGACGACGACGTGCGCCATCCCGTCGAACTCCATGGCCTGCCGGTGCAGGTTGACGTGGAGGACGAGGAGCGGCGACTGCCCGGCCTGCTGCTGAAGGCTGTAGCCGTGCACGAGGTTCGTGAACTCGGTGTCGTCGATGTGGAGGGCGGGGCGGGTGCCGTCGCTGGCGATGCGCACGTGGCGGGGGGCGTCGCCGAGGCTGGGGGGCGTGGTCATCAGAACGGGCCTCCGAACGCGTAGTCGGGCCGGGTGATGATGTCCGGCCGGGGAAGGAACTGGCGAACACAGTGCGGGTGGGCTGTGGGGTGGGCGAGGGCGTCCTGCACGGTGCGGAGGGTCCCGTTCGCCAGGTCGGGGTCGTCGTGTGTCTCCCAGCCGCAACCGGCGCCGTCGCGGACCTCCATCCACTCGATGCCGAGGTCGTCCAGGCTGGTGCGGGCGGCCGCCGTGTTGGCGGTGGTCACGGTCTGCCAGGACAGGGCGGCGCGGGCCCACGCTTCGACGGGGTGCCGGGAGTCGTTGGCGTAGATGACGGTGTCGAGCGGGTGGTCCTGCTCGAGCTGGGCCCGGTCGAAGGCGGGGACGGTGAACCGGCCGGCGCGGTCGCGGGCGGCATCAGTGGCGGCGCGCAGGAAGGCTTGGGCGCGGCGGACGGCTTCGCGGAGGCGGCCCATCAGGTCGGCGTAGTACTGGGCGGTCAGGCCGGTGATGGCGCCCTGATGGCGGCGGGTCCAGGACCAGGAGCGGTGTGGCCGGTCGAGGTGGTCGAGGACGCTCAACGCGCCTTCGCGGTAGGCGATGGGGAGGTCCTGTCCGGCCCATCGTTCGGCGAAAGCGGCAACGGCACGGTCGAACTCGGCGATCTTCTGCTGGAACGCGGCGGTGGCGGCGCGAATGGTGCGGGTGGCGCCGCGGCCGGGCCGGATGCGGGCCAGCGCGGTGAGGAGCACGGTCTGGGCGCGGGTGAGGATCCGCCACGCTGCCACCAGCCGGTCGGTGGCGCCGGTGATGATGCCCAGGAGTCTCGAGCGCAGCGTGCGGCGCCGCGTGGGGGTGCTCATCGGCGGGGCCTGGCGGTGAGGGTGATGACGTCGAAGCCGCCGTAGTCGGTGTCGTCGGTGTGGTCGTCGGGGGCCGGGGGCTGCCCGTTCTCGAGGCGGGCGATCTGCCGCTCGTAGGCCTTGATGTTCTCCACGTTGGACACGGAGACGACACTGGAGACGTTGACGGTGGCGGGCTGGGCGCGGAGGGTGGCGAGGCGTTCGCGGAGGACTTCGAGGGCGACGGCGCGGGCGCCGCCGAGCCGGGTGTATCGGGCCGTGAGGTCGGTGAGGTCGGTGGTGGTGCCGAGTTCGGCGAGCAGCCACGCTGTGACGTCGGCGTCCATGAGGTCTCCCGTGGCTGAAGAGGTGTGCAGGGGAAGCGGTGTGGCGGAGTGCGAACCCTGCTGGCGCCCCCACCAGACGTGGGGGTCGCACTCCGCCGTTGTGGCCGCCGCTGCCCTCGCCGGCGGCCACATCCGGCCCCGAGACCGGGCTAGCTGGCCGCCGTCTTACGGGCGGCCGTCTTGCGCGCGGGCTTCGTGTCCGCGCTGTCGTCCCCGTCGTTCCCGTCGCCGCTGTCCTTGGCGGGGGTCTTGGAGGACTTCGAGTCGGCCGGGGCGGACGGCAGCTTGCCGCCCTCCCACGCCGACGGGTTCGTCACCAGGGCGGCCAGCTCCGCAGGGGGCTCGCTTCCTGCGTCGAGGCGCACCGTCTGGTTCGTTCCGGGCTCTGTCACGTAGACCGTTGCGGCCAGCCGGGCGCCCATCAGAACACCTTGGCCGTGATGTGGATGTCCGGCACGTACAGCACCGGCATCGCGACGGCGGACCCCTTGGTCCACACCTGGACCGGGTCGTCGGAGAAGCCGTGGGTGACGATGATGCCGGGCGCCTCCTCCAGCTCGATCGCCGGGTTGGAGCCGGTGGTCAGGGCGATCGACTCGGCGGTGATGCCGTACTGCGTCTCGCCCCACTGGGCCGGGTTCGGGGGCAGCATCAGCCACCGGTCCTCGGGGATCGGGCGGGCCATGGTGCCGTCGTCCTTGGGGATCTGGACGTCGTACACCTCGATCGGCGGCAGGTTGTAGCGGGCGCGGACGGCGTCGACCTCGTTGGGGGCGAGGACACCCGTCGGCGTGGATGCCGCGGGCTGGCCGTAGAACGCACGCCGGTAGGAGTCGTTGGAGGCGAGCAGGGCGCGCGCCTTGTACGACGTGAGGACACGGGCGGGGAGCGGCGCACCGGACGCGCGCAGGACCTCGATCCACGCCATCTCGTCCGCGAGAGCGTCCGCCGTGGTGGTGGTCCACGGGGTGGCGGCGGTGGGCATGTTCGCCGACGGGACGCCGGCGTCGTACTCCACCGTCAGGCCGTTCTCCCCGGCGAGGGTGAACTTGCCGTCGGTGAGGAGGTCGCCGACGGCGAGCTCCAGGCGGGAGCGGATGGACTGGGTGTGCGCGGCGGTGTCCTCGTAGAGGGACTCCACCAGCTCGGAGCCGTCCTGTCCGCGCCGTGCGGCCAGCAGGATCGTCTCGAGCTCTCCGACGAGGAACTTCTGACCGAGCGGGGGCAGCATGCCCTCGGTCTCGATCCGCTTGACCTCGCGGGACGCGACCGGGGTCTGCGCGTCGTAGGCACGGTACTTGGCGGCGTTCACGCGCCGGCTGGTGCGGCGGGTCTTGAACTTGACGCCGTTGATCTGCCGCTCCGGCATGACCGACAGAGTCAGGGCGTAGTCGGCGGGGGTCTGCACGGCGCGCGCGAAGGCGATGATGTCCGTGGGGGTGATGTCCCTGAGCAGGGCCTCAAGCATGGTTAGTCAGCCCCTTTCAGGAGAACAGGATGGAGTCGGTGCGGTTCGCGGCCGCGGGGACGGTGAGCGCGATGGGGAGCTTCGCCTTGTCGACGTCGCCGTGGACGCGGAGCGCGGCGCCGACCTTGGTGCTGCCGGTGTTGAACGCGGTCTCGGTGTCGAGGAGGCCGGCGAGGGTCGCCCGGCCGTCGACGGCGGCGGAGTCGTACAGGCCGTACAGCCCCGATGCGGTGATCTTCCCGAGCGGCAGGCCGGAGAACAGCCTGTTCGGGATCCCGTTGGCGGCGGCCGTGTAGTGGTCGTCGACGGTGAAGGTCGCCAGGTCGAGGGTGACGGTCTTGTTCATGTCGGAGCCGTGCAGCGACCGCAGCCATGTGCGGTTGGCGCTGGTGGTCTCCTCCGTGGTGATCGGCTGGATGTCCACGCCGGATCTCCTCCCGTGGATGTGGGATGGCACGAGGTGAGTGCGGACACCGGGCCTGTGCGGGTGGTGTCGTCCACGGGGGTGGTGCGGGGAGGGCGTGGTCCCTCGGTCTGTGTGGCCGCTATGCGGCGTCGGGCTTCGTCGCGAAGCCCATCTTGCGGGCGCGCTCAAGAGCGCGGGCCTTCACGTCGTCCTTGGTGGCCGGGACGCGGGGTGTGCCGCCTCCGGCGGGCGCGCCGCCGGGCGCGGGCGGCAGCACCGCGGGCGGCGTGGCGTCCGGGGTCTTGGTGCCGAACAGCTCCGGCCGGCGGGCCTTGAGTGCGGCCGCGGCCTTGGTCAGGGATTCGTCGTCCGCGTCGGGCTGGTCGCGAAGGTCGCGGTCCAACATCGCGAGGGCGTCCTGGAGGTTGGGGGCATCATCGGTGTCGAGTGCTCCCAGCCGTGCGAGGGCCTGCTCCCGCTTGAGCGTGCGCCGGGTGGCCTCTATCTGGCTGCGTTCCTGCTCCAGCTTGGCCCGGTCGGCGGCCAGTTGCTGAGCCTGCCGCTCCTGTTCGCTGAGGGCCTCCTGCTGAGCCTGGCGGGCGGCGGCGATGAACGTGGCCGCGTCCTCGGGGCTGCTGAACCCGTGCTCCTCCGCGAACTCCTTCAACGCTGACCGCTTGCCCTGGGCCTTCTCGCGTGCGGCGACCCGCTCGAGGTCTTCCTGCGTGAACTCCTTGGCGACCGGCGGCGGGCCGGGCTTCGGCGGCTCCACGGGCTTGGGCTCACCGAGGGCGGGGGCGGGCGGGTTGCCGCCGTCGTTGTAGAAGACGGCGAAGCCGGCCACACCCGTGTACGGGTGGGCCCACGAGTTGGCGGTGGGGCCGTAGCGGTGCTGCGCGGGGCGACGCATGGAGACGCTTCCTCCCAAAGAGGTTCCAGGCCCCGCGCCTGAGATCGATTGGAGCACAGAACGCGTCACGTGTTCCCCCCGGTTCCCGGCGGTGCCTCTTCCTCGTCGTCGTCGTCGTCTTCGTCGTCGTCGATGGGCGGCAGTTGCACGGCGGGGGCCACGGGCTCGTCCGGGGCCTGCCTGCCGAGGAACGCGGCGACCTCGTCCGGGTTGCCGAGCGCGTCGGCGAGGAAGCGGGCCTGCTCGAACTGGCGGGACTCGATCTGCTCGATCTCCCGCTCGGCGTCCTCGATGGGGAACCCGGCCTCGGTGAGCATCCGCACCGCGGTCTCGAGGGAGAACACCTTGCCGACGCCGTTGGTGACCTGCTCGAGGACGGCAGCCTTGTCGGTGGGGGTGTACGGGCCACGCACCAGTTTCGCGGGCAGCGGCCGGACACCGGCCCAGTCGGGGTGCTGCCCGGCGAGGAACAGGCGCTGCACGAACCGCAGCAGCAGCATGTCCTTGTGCGCGCGGGCGAGCCGCATGCTCGAGATGAGGGAGTCCAGCGGCCCGAGGGACAGTTCGAGGGCGTACCCGGACGGCACCTTGGAGGGGTCCATGGTGCCCAGTGAAACGGCGGGGAGCCGGGCGACGTTCGCGGCCTGGTCGGCCAGGTCGGCCCGGTGGTTGCGGAGCTCGGCGAGCTGCGGGGCGGTGTTGAGGACGTCCATGCGGCCGCCTTCTCCGCCGGTGAGGACGGTGCCCGGGCCGACAGCCACCGTGTCGGGGGCCGTGGACTTCCCGGACATGAAGATGACCGGGGAGCCGGTCGTGGCGGAAGCCTTCGAGGAGTCGGTGTCCGTGCCCGCGAGCTCGTCGAAGACTTGCAGGACCTTGGCGAGGGACGACTGGCCCCAGTGCTCCTCCGCCGGCGGGACCGTGTTCGGCTGGTGGACGACCGGAACGAAGTCGATGAGGAGATCGAGGTGGTCGAGGACCTCGCCGGAGCCGTTGGTCGCGTAGATGGCCTTGTTCATCGGCAGGTCGTCGACGTCGGCGCCGGCTTGCAGGTCGCCGATCTCCCACGTCGCGTCCGTCAGATAGCAGGTCAGGTAGGAGGGTTCGTCGTTCCACGGGTACTGGCGGGAGATCCGGCCCGTGTCGTCGACGTCGTCGCCCTGCCCGAGGACCGGGAACGGCTCGCCGCCCTCCTCCGCGGGTTCGGCGAGCAGCGGCGCCCGCACGGCACGCCCTTCTCTGTCCACGCCTGATGCGGTGGCTGTTCGGATCTCCCCCAGCTCGTACGTGATCCGCCGCAGCCGGGGCTTCAGGCCGCGCTTCTTGTCCTCGGGGAGCTCCCACGCGATGTGCACGCGCTCGGGAAAGTCGGCCCCGTCGTCGTCTTCGCCCAGGACGGGGAAGTAGAAGCCGGGGTCATACGTCTTGATCCGTACGCGCCGCTTCGACGGGTCCCAGTAGGCGAGGTACACGCCGTCCCCCAAGCTGACGGCCTTCCGCTCGGTCTGGAGCATCCGCATCGGGAGGAGTTCCTCTTCGGCCCACTCCCGCAACAGAGTCTGCACCCGCTCGGCGACCGCCGCGTCGCTCTGGCCGTCCGCGTCGGCCTGCTCGGCGCCGGGGACGACAATGTGCTGCTCGCGGCCGAGGACGTGGGAGACGAGCGTGTCGACGAACATGGACGGGTCGCCGAACTCGCGCCGCTCCCGGGCGGCGGCCCCGTCGCGGATCTCGGCGAGCTCGCCGGCCTGGTTGTTGTCGTAGGCGGCGAGGAGCTTGTACGCGGCCAGGCGCCGCTCGTCGGCGGCCGGCACCCACGAGGCGTGCGCCTCCGGGAAGGCCCGCCGGTTCGGCATGCCGAGCGTCGGGTCGCTGAACAGGGGCTTGAAGTTCAGCCATGACCAGGCGTCGATGACCACGCTCTTGAGGCCCACGAAGCATCCTCCGCTACAGGCCCCGCGCCATACCCATCAGCGTACGGGCAACCGGCGTGGGGCTTCCCTCCGCCTGGTGTCCAGCGAAACGGGGTGGCGAAGGAGGAAGTTCACACGAAGGGGGTGGCGAATGCTGGCGTACGCGATCTGTGTTTGTAAACGGCCCCCATGGCGAAACGGTGGCGAATAGGGTGCGAGGAGGTGGTTGACGTTCCGTCACCGCACTGGTGTCCCCGTTCCGCACGTGGAATCAAACGGAGGAGACGCACCACTGTGGAAGATGAGCAGAAACCGCCGCAGAAGCAGCGGAAGACCCCGGTCGGGATCCTTCTTGCTGCTGGCTCGTTCCTGATGAACGCGGCTCGACTGGTCCTCGAGGCGCTCAGGCACGGCAACGGATCCTGAACGGGGTCCAACCCGCCGGGGGCGTACCGCTAGGTGCGTCCCCGGTCTCTCTTCCTTTTCCTTCGCCACTTCAGCGCACTTGTCAGTGCCCTAAGGTGGCGCGCTCTCCAACCTAATTCACGGATCGTGATTGCGTTATCGGTTCTCGCAAGTTGGTGACCACTTATTGGTTATCTATGTGGTCACTGGCTTGGTGTGGTCCGCTTCCCCGGGTGCCCGAACCGTCAGGCGGGCGTCCAGGGGCGTTCTCGGGCCTGCCGCCTGGTTCACCGTCGTCCTCGGAGCCGGTTGTCGGCGTAGCTTTCGGTCTTCACGGCCGCTGCTGTCGGATCCGCCAGTTCAGTGAGCGCATGCACGGCGGCGTCCATGCGGTCCGGGGAGTCCATGCCGGGGATCCAGGTGACCATCTGTGTCTCGAGCTGGTGGAAGTCGGCGCAGTGGTGGACCTGTCCGGTCTCGTACAGCTGGGCGATCGGCTCGGCGCGCAGCCGCTTGCCCTTCTTCGCGGTGACGTCGATGACGCGGGGCATGGGCCAGCCCTTCGTCTCGCCCTGCCGCTGGAGCTCCGCCCAGGCCTGGATGACGTTCTGGCGGGCCATGTCGCCGCCGTAGTTGGTCTCCACGACGATCGCGTCCGCTCCGAGTTCGAGGGCGAGGAGGCAGGTTTCGCGGCCGCGGGCTTCGGCGGAGTGCTTGCCGGTGCGGTCGGCGAGGACGTAGAGGTGGCCGTCGGTGTCGCGGCCGGCGGCGACGATGCCGGACTCGTCGTGGCCGGGGGTGTCTCCTCCCGCGGGGTCGAGGGCGACGACAACGCGGGCGAGGTCGACACCGCGGAACGCGACCGGCGAGATGCGGTTCTTGGTGATCCAGTCCCAGTGCCAGACGCCGCCTTCGAGGGGGCGGGGCTGCTGCTGGTAGAGGGCCCACCAGACGCGTTCGCCGACGGCTTTGTGGGTTCGGGTGAGTTCGTCGGCGTCGTACTGCTCGGGCCACAGGGCTTCGCCGGGAGCGCGTCCAAGGGGGTCGTCGGCGGAGAGGGCGAGAGCGGGGAGGTCGATGAGGGTCCAGTTCTCGGGCTCGGTCGCGAGGATCCGGCCGGACAGGTCGTCTTCGTGCCAGCGGGTGTTGATCAACACTATGGAGGCGCCGGGGGCGCGGCGGGTGTAGAAGACGGACCGGTACCAGTTCCAGACGCGCTCGCGCTGCGCCGGGCTGTTGGCGTCATCGGAGCCCTTAAATGGATCATCTATGACTCCGAGCGAGAATCCTTTGCCGGTCAACGAACCTCCGACGCCGGCGGTGACCATGCCGCCGCGTACGGATGACCCGCGGGGCGTCTCGAGGTCAAACCGGTTCGCGGCGTGGGAGGCGGGGTCGAGGCGGACGCCGATGGTGTCGCCGTGCTCGCGGAGCTGGTCGCGGACCCAGCGGCCGTGGTCGTCGGCGAGGTCCGCACCGTAGGAGGCGAGCATGACGCGTGCGGTGGGGTTGCGGCGCAGGTACCAGAGCGGACCCCACCGAGAGGCCCTCTGCGATTTCCCGTGTCTCGGAGGCATCGTCAGCATGACCTGCATGCGCTCACCGGCGGCGATGCGCTGGAACACCCCGTCGATCAGGTCGAGGTGCGGGGCCTGCTTCTCCCGGCCTTCGGTGAGGACCGCGGCGAGTGCGCCTGGGGAGCGGTCCATGGCCATCTGCCGCTCCACCCAGGCCAGGCGGATCCGGACGCCGGGGCTGGCCTGCTGCGCGATGCGGCGGCGTTCCGCCACGGACAGGGTGCGGTAGTGCTGGAGCAGCGCGTCCTCGAGCAGGTCACTCGGGGCTGTCGCCACCCTCGTCCTCCTCGTCTTCGGCATCGTTCGTGCCGTCGGGCTGTCCTGCGATTCCGATGAGTTGGCTGAGCTCGGCTACGGACCCGGCGCCCAGCGGGAGAGCTCCGCCGTCGGGGCCGGAGACTTCGGTTCGGACTGGGGAGTCCAGGCCGTTGAGCTTGGCGCGGCGGTCCATGAGCTTGAGGACGGTCTCCACGGCACGTACGTCGATCTCCTCGGCGACGACTTCGCGTTCCTTGTTGAAGACGGGGCTGGGCTTGGTGGCCTTCTCCCATACGGCTTCGAGGAGGGTGTCGAGGCGTTCGTTCTCCTGCTGCCGGTAGGCGGAGACGGCGGCGGCTTCCTCTTCGCGGTGTTCCTCGAGGGCGCGGATCATGTCCTTGGACGCGGCTTGGCGGCTGGCGTAGCCGAGGGCGAGGATCCGGGGGTCGTCGAACTTCACGCCGGCGAGGCGCAGCTTGACGAGCCGGGCGCGCCTGTCGGCGACTTGTGCGTGTTTGGCTCTGGAGGTGGCCATGGCGGTGGGGCTCCCGCTGTGTGGTTGTCAGGCCCCGCGCCTTGTCACGAATGATCCCCGATCCGGCCGTTCCGGTTCCCCCCGGTCTGGGTGGGGTGGGATTCTGCGCACCATGAGAACTGTGCGTGGGGTGGGGGCTGTTGCGGCTGGGGTGGCCGTGGCGGCGTTGTTGGTGGGGTGCGGCAGCGAAGGGGGCGAGGACGGGAAGGCGGCCGCGTCGCCGAGTGTGTCCTCGAGCGCCCCGGCGCCTGAGCCGTCGGTGGAACCGGAGCCGACCGAGACAGAAACGGGGTATCCGCCGAACGCGGCCGGCGACCTGGACAGGAAGGCGGACGAGGAGGGCTGGGTCTACGACTCGTTGTACGACTCGGCGTCCGCGCTGGTGCTGGACATGTGCACGAGCATGACGTCGCAGAAGGAGGTCGGGAACGACCCGGGAGCCTTCCTTGCAAGGCATGCGAGGGACAACGACAACCTGAAGATCCTGAAGGCCGGGTGGAAGGACCTGTGCCCGGAGTGGGAGAAGGTCGGCCTGGCCGCGTTGAACGGCGACTACGTGCGGGAGTACACGGAGGGCACGTATGTGGTGAAGGCCAAGCCGAAGGATCCGGATCCGTCGTCGGAGGAGCCGCAGGAGATCGGTCCGGGTACGTACCGGACGTCGGGTGACCTGGAGGGTTGCTACTGGGAGCGGACGACCCGGGGCGGGGAGATCATCGACAACAATTTCGCCACGTCGGCGCAGGAGATCACGGTGACGATCCGGGCCTCCGACGGTCAGTTCACGACGGAGAACTGCGGGATCTGGAAGAAGATCGGCTGACCGCGGGCATGGAGCGGCCCCCGTCACCGGAGTCGTGGTGGCGGGGGCCGAAGAGGTTACGGCCTGGACGGGCAGTGGGCGCGGGGACGCTCGGGCTACCCGCCCAGGCTGTGCAATATCAGAGTGGCGGACGATCACGGATCTGTCCGAGGTGCTTCCCCCTACTCCCCCGCCTTGGGGTTCCGGAGCCGCTGGAGGACGTCCTCGAGCTGGTCGGGGGTGACGAGGACCTCGCGGGCCTTGCTGCCGTCAGCGGGCCCGACGACACGGAGCTGCTCGAGGCCGTCCATGACCGCGGTGGTGAGGTCCCAGCTGATGCGGAGCTTGCGCTGGAGCATGGAGGCGGAACCGAAGCGGGTGGAGACGATGAGCTCGATCGCGTCGGGGAGCAGCTCGTTGACCTTCTGCTCGAGTCCTGTGTCGACGGGGGCCTGCTCGACGGGGGCGGTGTCCGGGGCTGCGCCGAGGCCGTACATGCCGCGGATCACGAGGCCCTGCTCGTTTGTCTGTCGGTGGATCTGGCCTTCCCTGACGAGTCGGGAGAGGGCGTTCTCGACGGTGGACTTGGCGAGCGCGGTCATGGTCTGGAGCTTGTCTTTGTGTAGGTACGTGACCTCGATGCCGAGGGGGTCGCTGCTGTCGCGGAGTGCCTGCACGAGCTTCTCGTCGGCGCTGGCGGGCTTGGCGGGGACGGGGTCGGGCCCGCCGAAGAGGGTGGAGGGCCCGCCATCGAGGTCGTCGCCGGCTTGGTCGTCGGGGAGGACGGAGCGGGTGGCCAGCTCGTGGCGCTGTTCCCAGAGGGGCCAGTCGGCGGGGATGGCGATGTTGTCGGTGTCGATGTAGGGGGTGGCGTCTTCGAGGATCCAGTTCCGCATCATCTCGGCGTGGCCGCCGGGGCTGGCGGCGAACGCGAGACCGAAGGTGCGCTGCGGGTCGTCCGGGGGCGTGTTGGGGTCGTAGACCATGTCGCGGTCGCCGGACCAGGCCGGGGGGATGTCGGCGGGGTTGCAGCCGGCGAAGTTCTCGGGCAGGTCGATGAGGTGCTTCTGCTGGGAGTCGGAGCGCAGCAGGATCAGGCTGCCGCCGTAGAAGACGTTGTCGCGGATGGCTGCGTCGCCGCCGAGCTGGGCGAGCTGCATGAGCTGGTTGGCGAGGATGACGGGCATGCCGAGGGACCGGCCGAGGGTGGCTCCGGCGTTGACGATGAAGGTGGCTTCCTTCCTGTGTTCGGCGTTCTCGCCGAGGTGCTTGCTGGCCTCGTCGAGGATGAGCGGGACCCACGGCCGGTCGGCGGAGGGCTGGAAGTTCTTCATGCCGAGGCGTGCGGATTCAGCGACGCGGTGCTGGAGGATGTGCCACCAGATTCGGAGGGCGCCCATGGCGTCGTCGGGGCCGAGGCCGGAGTAGGCGGCCATGGTCTCGATGGCGGGGTTGGAGGAGCCCTTGGGGTCGGCGTAGATGATCGCGGATCCGTTGACGTGGTGGGCGAGGGCGATGATCTGGAGGGTGCCGCCCTTTCCGGAGCCGGTGACGCCGGCGACGATGCAGTGCTGGGCGCCGAGTGCGGGGTCGTGGAGCTGGATGCGGGCGGGGAAGCCGGAGACGCCGCGGCCGAGTTCAATGTAGCCGTTGGCGTTGGCCTTGAGGACGTGGACGCCTGGGAACGGGGCGCCCTGCTCGAGGGGGTTGCGGTCCATCTTGCGGATGACGGCCTGGCGCGGGTTCTGCCGGGGCTCGTAGGAGATCAGCAGGGAGTTGGTGACGCGCATGGCGCCGGCGAGGTCCATGCGGTCGGGGTGCTGGAGCCGGTCGATGTCTTCGCCTGCGACGACGAGGGCGACCTGGCCGCCGGTGTTGGGGTCGTCGCGGATGTCTTCGAGGTGGGTGCCGGGCATGAGGCCGCCCTTGCGGGACACCCACTTCTTCCAGGCTCCGGCGAGCGTGGTGGTGTCGAGCTCGGCGGGCGGGGTGAGGTTGACGGTGATGCGGCGTTCGCCGGCGTGGGCGCCGGGGGCGAAGGTGATCCAGGCGGCGGGGCGCTGGTAGACGGAGGAGACGGTGTCGGCGTTGACGGTGACGGACTGTCCGGCGGGGGCGGTGATGGTGCCGGTCCATGCCCGGGGGGTGAGGCTGGTGAGGGTGAGGATCTGGCCGCGGTGTGAGCCGTGGTCGGGGTGGGAGATGTTCTGTCCCCAGGACTGGAGGATGTTCCGCTCGTCGGGAGTGACGTTGGTGTGGAGGACGGATGCGACGGCGCCGGTGGGCGCGGCCGTCGGGCTCAGGGTGCGGGGGCGGCGGCTGAGGACGGTGCGGAGCTTGAAGGGGACGAGGGCGACGGCTGCCCACCAGCCGAGGGACACGATGCCGGGGAGGGAGGGGAGGGTGAGCGCGCCGGCCATGAGGGCGTCGGAGCCTGCGGGGCCGCCGATGGTGCCGAGGGCGAGGGCGACTCCGGTGGTGAGGGTGGAGATGAACAGCGGGGAGCGGTGGGCCTGGACGATGTCGGCGGCGGGGAGGTTGGCCGTGATTCCGGGTGGGAGGCGGTTCATGTAGTTCGCGGCGAGGAATCCGGCGGTGCCTGCGTAGGCGAGGGTGGCGGTGAACGCTGCGCCGCCGTCGAGGAATGGGGTGACGATGCCGGTGGCGATGGGGGCGGCGCTGGTGGCGATGGCGATGGCGCGTTCGGTGCCGGCCGGGCGGGTGGCGGTGTGGGCGGGGGTGTTCACGAGGCGTCTCCTGCGGGTGCGGTGGGCGGAATGGGGGTGGGCGGCCCGGGACGGGGAGGTCCCGGGCCGGTGGGCTACTCCTGGCGGAGCCATTCGCGGTCCAGGCCGCTGACGTCGACGGTGGAGCGGGAGACGGCTTCGTTGATGCCGTCGTGGGAGGCGTGCGCCTGGTCGTGGGCGGCCTTCATGGCGCGGGCGGTGGTGTCGCCTGCGGCCGCGTAGGCGAGGGACGCCTGGGATACCCCGCCGGTGATCCTGGCGAGTTGGACGGTCTCCGCGATCGTCGGCTCGTCGACGCCCATGGAGGCGATCATTTCCGCGACGCGGGCGGTGTCGCGGGCGTCTTCGGCGATCTGCTCGGCCCGGGCGTGGATGGCTTCGGCGCCGCGGGTGACTTCCTTGCTGAGCGCGGTGACTGCTGCTTTGAGCTGCCGGTAGGTGATGTCAGCCATTGCGGTCTCCGAGGTAGAAGGTCATTTCGGCGGGCGTGGTCTCGGGCGAGTCAACGACGGCCTGGTACATGGCCCCGTAGCGGGTTTGTGTGTTGGCGTAGAGGGCCCGGCATGCTTCGGCGGCGCGGGAGGCGCGGCGATAAATCTCTTCGGCCTGCCCGGCCTGTGCGCGTGCGGCTTCGTGTGCTTTGGCGAGGGCGGTGGTGAGCTTGGCGCCGCCTTTGACGCTGCGGGAGAGCTCGAGGAGTTGGAGGGCTTTCGCGGCCTGGGCGTCGGCGTGGGCCTTGAGGTGTTTGGTTTGTTCGGCGGCCTTGTCGGCGAGGCTGGTCTTCTCGGCGAGGCGGCGTTCGAACTTCTTGAGGGTGCGGACCTCGCCGCGGGTCATGGTGGTGCGGGCCGCGCCGTCGCCGAGGGTGAGGTGGGTGGCGTTGATGCCGGTGACGGGGATGGGCTGCGGGCCGGCCTCGTTCTGGGGGTGGTGGTAGTCGGCGCTGGTGGTGGCGGGCACCTGCTGCTCCTGTCGCTGCTTCTTACGGTTGTCGCGGTCCTGGTCGAGGCGCTGCTTCTCACGTTCGGCGGCTTCGGTGGTGTCGTTCCAGCCGTCTTTGGCGCCGTCGCGGTAGGCCTTGACGTGGGCGACGGTGCGGGCGGCGCGGGTGCCGTCGCGGTAGCCGGTTTCGCGGGACTCGCGCAGGTTGAGCGGCTTCCCGGTCTTCTCGGCCGGCTTTCCGCCGGTCTCCTCGGGTTTGGTGTCGGGCTTGTCGGCCGTGGGGGCGGGCTTGTCGTCCGGCTTCCCGGTGGGCTTGGTGCTGTCCTTGGCGGCGGGCTGGTCGTCCTTCCGCTCCGGGCCTGCCGCGGGCTTGGCGTCGTCCTTGCCAGGCGTGCTCGTGGAGTCCTTGCGGTCCTTGCCGGACGGCTTCTCGACCGTCCCGCCCGGGCCGGGCTTGCTCTGCTGGTCGCCGCTCTTGCGGCTGCCGGCGTCGCCCTTGGCGCCCGCGGTGTCCTTGTCGCTGCTCCGCGCTCCGGTGGTGCTGGGCTTCCCGGCGGGCCCGGCGGGGCCCTGGGGTCCGGCCTTCCCGGCGCCGGCGGCGCTCCGGCCATCAGGGGCGGGGGGCTTCGACGGGTCGGCCTTGCTCGGCTTCGGCTCTCCTGTCCGGGCCTTGGGTGTCGCACCGGCGGGCGCCTGTGTCTTCCCCCCTCCGGTCGGGGCAGACCCTGCGGTGCTGCGGCCGTTCCCGGCAGAGGCGTTGCGACCCGGGCCGGGGCTGTGGGTGCCGGAGTTCTTCGGACCCTTCGGCGCCGGACCCTGGCTCTTGCTGCCCAGCGACTTCTTCACCGGCGCCGGCGCAGCCTTCGAGGCCGGGGACGACTTCGGCGCAGAGCCGGTCTTCGACGCGGCCGCGGGGCTGGACTTGGGGGCGGGCGCGTCGGTGCGGTTCACCTTGACCTGCCGCGTCTCCTTCACCTGCTGCGCCATGGCGCGGGCCTTGGCGACCTCGAGGCGCTTGATGTTCGACCCGGCGCCCTTCTTCCACCGCTCGGCACCGGCGAGGAGCCAGGCCTTGACGACGCTCTGGTTCTGGGCCGCTCCGCCGCGTCCGGTGCCCGTCTTGGTGCCCGGTGCGGGGGTGTCGGAGGTGGTGTGGAAGGCGTCGCTGGACGCCCCCGTGGTGGCGTTCTCGGCGCTGTTGGTGGTGGCCGGGTCGAGGGTGAATGCGGCCGTACGGGCGGGGGCGACAGGGGCCAGCGCGGACGCGAGAAGTCCCGGCTGCGCGCCGCTGGTGCGGGCGTTGCCGGTCGTGTCGTGCGGGTCGGGCACTGCTGCGGGAGCCGCGTCGGCCGCCATCAGTTTCCTCACTTTCTGTAGTCACTTCCCTGCCACTTGAGTGGAGGGAAGATCGGTTCGGGGGTTTCCTGTGGGGGGTTGAGCAGGTGTTTTTCTGTGGGAAGTGGGAGGGAAGTGGTTACGCGGCGTTAGGGCGCTTGCCCTTTCGGGCGAGGAGCGCGAGGCCGCCGCCGAGGACGAGAACACCCATCACGGCACCCGAGTTGACGCCCCCTCCGCCGTCCGCAGACTGCGTGGAGGCGGCGTTCTCGAGGCCGCTGATGGCGTCCGCGGTGCCGGTGTACTGGGCCTGGCAGGCGTCGACGATGTCCCGGTAGGACGGCGATCCGTACGCCTTGCCGACCTGGTCGGCCTGCCCCTTCACGCAGGCGTCGACGGACGCCTGGCGCTCCTTGATCTGGGCGTTGGCCTGCTGCTGGCTGGTCTGGGTGACCCGGTTCGTCTCGCGGAGCTTCTCCAGCTCGAGGGCCTGGGCCTTCAGCTCCAGCTCGCGCTCCTTGATGGCGTTGGCCTCGTACATCTGGTAGCCGATGAGGCTGCTACCTGCGATAACGGCGGCGCCGACGCTGATGGCGACCTTGCCGCGCTTCGTGAGACCGGCCTTGGGGGTGTGGGCGGGCGGCCCGTACGGGTACGGGTCCACGGCCGTAGGGGCGTTGAGGCCGTTGATGATGCTGTTGAACTCGTCGTCCTGGGGGGCGTTCACGGTCATTCTCCGTTCTCTCGGGCGGTGCGAGCGGCACTGGTGAGGAGGGCTTCTACGGCGGAAAACTGCTGGTCAGGGAGGTCGTTCCAGGTGAAGAACTGCATGCTGACCCCGGCCTGGGCGAGGGTCTGCTGCATGTAGGCGACGGCCTTCTCCCGGGCTTCGGGGGTGGTGTGGCCGGTCTTCTCGAGGACGTTCTGGGCGCCGCGGATGCAGAGCCGGCCGGTGATGGTGGTGTCGAGGGACTGGCACCATCCGTACCTGCGGAGGACCTCGAGCGTCTGCTCGAGGTGGGTGGACGGAAGTTGCGGGGCGGGGTCCTGCCACCAGCCGAGGCCAGCCAGCGCGCGGCGTACCGCAGGCGGCAGGAGCCGGTGGGACCAGGACGGCGTATCCGGCACCGGCGGGCGCTGGCCGCGGAGGGCATCCGCGACCAGCTGCTCAACGGACTTGGACGTCACCGGTGCACTGTTCGAACGGACCGGTCGGGGCTGGGTGGTGGTGCGCATCGCTGCTCGCCTTCGCTTAGAGGTATCCGCCGTCACCGGCGCGCTGCTGCTTGGTGCGGGACAGGACGGTGCGCACATACGCATCACTCGCCTCGACTCCGTGATGCGCGAGGCGCTCCACGATCTGAGGCGCTGATGCGGCCGGGTCCGCATCACGCATCGCACGGACTGCGGCGGCCTTGCTCATCCCGTCCAGACGCGGCGCATCACCGGTGGGACGAGGCGCAGCAGTACGGGCGGGTGCGGTCCGCGTCAGGGGCGCATCATCGGCCCTATCAGGGACTTCACCGACCGCAGCAGTACGGTGCGCGGCCGCGGCGAGCATGGTGTGCTGCGCCGATGAGGCGGTGTAGGAGGTGGGCGCATCACTGATCTGCGGGGTGCGCGGCGCATCGGTGATGCGGGGAGCATCACTGGCCGCATCACTGGCGGTAAGTTCCAGCATCGGCCTGCGGCGCATCAGTTCGCGGGTCTTGTCCTGCCGCATCAGCTCGATGTCGAAGTCGACGGACACCTCCGCCATCTGACGCTCGGCGTCCATCTCGCGGCGCCGCATCTCGATACGGTGCTGCGCCTCTTCGAACGCCATGCCGCGTTCCATGCGGGCGAGGGTGTGGAGTTCGTCGTCGGTGAGGGCGGCGGGGTCGCGCATGTCGGCGAGGGCGAGGACCCAGACGACCTTCGCTCCGAGCGGGAGGAACGGGCCGCCGGCGGCGAGCGCCATGTTGTCGAGGGCGATGCCGTGCCAGACGAGGAATCCGGCGACGGCGAGGAGGGCGGCCCAGCCGAAGGCGGCGACGGGCCACCGCTTTCCGCAGACGCGGGTGCCGCGGTACTCGGCGTAGATGACCGCGCCCCACACGATGTCCGCTCCTGCGGCGACGCTGAGGCCGGCGGGGCCGACACCCAGAAGGTCGAAGAGGCTGACGGTGGTCCAGATCAGGGAGCCGAAGGACAGGACTGCGGCGAGTCCCGTCAGCGGCGTGCGCTTCCGCTTCTGCTTGGTGGTCATGCGGGTCGGTGTCCTTTCGGTTCGTGGTGTGGCGCGGGTCAGATCTGGTTGGGCTCGAGGGAGAAGAAGAGGACGATCAGCTGTCGTTCGCCGGGGAAGTACTCGTCGGCGATGGCGCGGAGGGCCTCGTCGCGGGTCATGCCGGTGGGGAGGGCGTGGACACCGGACCGGCAGCTCATGAGCCCGTTGGCGCGCTGGATGGTGAGGATCCAGTGGTGGTCGACGGTGTCTGTGTCGGTGGCCTGGGCGGTGGTCTGCTCGGTCTGGGTGGTCACGGTGGTGTCCTTCCGGTGGTCAGGCGGCGGGGGCGAGGAGGGTGCGGAGTCGGTCGGCGCTGGCGTGCGGGTCGGGGAGCTGGTCGATTTCGGCGAGGTTCTGCTGGGCTTCGATGTCGGCGGTGGTCCAGGTCTGCGGGTCGCCGTGTGCGGTGCGGAACTCGGAGGCGGTCATGGCGGTCGGTTCCTTTCCGGGGGTGCGGGGCCCGGACTGTCTGTCGGCTCGACGGCCGGGCCCCGCGCGGTGGGTGGTCAGATGCCTTCGATGGCGGCCGCGGCTTCGGCTGCGGGCTGGTGGAGTTCGGGGTCGGCGAGGTGGAGGGCGGCGAGTTCGCCGTAGCGCTGGGCCTTCTTCTGCCGCTCGTCGGGCAGGGCCCGGAGTGACGGGTTCGTGGCCGGGTTGGTGAGGCGCTGCACGGTGAGCGCGGTGGCGGTGATGACGTCGACGCCGGCGGATCCGGCGAGGGCGGCGATCAGGGTCTGGGTGCGGTCGATGGTGAGCCGGTCGAGGGCGAGGAGTCGGAGGCCGTCGCGGATGAGGTCGATGCCGGGGTGGATGTTGTCGAGGTCCTCGAGGACGCCTTCGAGTTCGTCGTCCAGCGGGGGGACGGCGTTGTCGGCGGTGTGCACCCAGGAGGTGTCACGGCCGGCCATCACAGGTCCCCGTCCGTGTCGGTGGGGATGTGGCCGAACATGTCGTCGATGGCGCGGGTGACGAGCATCCGGGCCTGCGGCATTACGGCGTGGAGGACTTCGCCGGTGAGGGCGATCGTGTCGACCTGGTCGAAGTGGTCCTCGATCGCGGCGATGAGGAGCGGGTCGACCTCGGGCGGCAGGTTGCCGGTCATCGGGTCACCGCCGTGCGGAGGGTGTAGGTGCCGCGGCCGTTCTTGATGCCGGCGGCGATGAGCCGGGTGGGCTTGCTGGCCGGCGCGGCCGTGCGGCGCAGCGCCTCGTTCTGCTGGACGTCGGAGGGGCTGATGGTGCGAGTAGCCATTTGGCGGTTACGATCCATACGGATCGGCCTCCCTGAATGCGCAGGTGGGCGGGTTCTCGTCCTCGCGGTGTTGGTAGCACCGGGTTGGACACGCGGCCCTGGTCCGGCAACTGCTGGATTGGGGCCGTCTTGCTGTGCTGATAACGACACTAGGCGATGACTTGCCATATGGCAAGTCATGTGGAGAGAATGGAGTATGCCGTCATCGCCGAGACAGAAAGAGGCCCCGAGTTGGTGACCTTCCGAGAAGCTGCGCGCCGCGTCGTGGCGGAGGGCATCGCCCCCTCGATGAGCCACCAGCGCGTCTCCCAGCTGGCACGAGACGACGAGCAGTTCCCCGCGGTTCAGCAGATCGGCCGCTCCAAGGTCGTTGACTGGCGCGAGGCGAAGCCGTACTTCGTCGCGCACGCCAAGCGCGCGGCGATCCGCGACAGCCGGCGCCGCAAGGAGGCTGAGTAGGTGCTCAGTTGCCACGTCGCCTCCTTGCGCGTTGCGGCCGGAGTCACGCCCGACCTAAGGTAGAACACTGCCGTAGAACACCTACCGTAGAACACTGAGTAGAACACCTCAACTACTCCGAGACACGAGAGGGGCGAGTACATGAGTGGAACCACCGGATATGCGGACATCGCCGCCCACTACCGAAGGCTCATCGCTGACGGCACGCTCGCCCCTGGCGACGCCATGCCGTCCATCCGCAATGTGCGGGACGAGTTCGACGTCGCGATCACGACCGCCAACCGGGCGTTCGCCGTCCTGAAGGCGGAAGGGCTGACCGCGGTAAAGCTGGGCGTGGGGACGGTCGTTGCCGACAGGCCGCTCGTCGGCTCAACGGGCGCGGCGCGCCTCGATCGTCTCGAGCGCACCGGCCGGCCCCTGGGCGTGAAGGAGCGGTCGATCAAGCACACGGCGACGATGGTTCCGTGCGCGGACACGGCGATCTGCCGCCAGCTCGGGATCGAGCCGCATGACGAGGTCGTGCGCCGGACCCGGGTCTACACCCACGAGGACACGCCGAACGTCTTCTCGATGGCGTGCATCCACCCGCGGGCGCTGGAGGCGGTGCCGGAGATCCTCCGCCCGGGGACAACGGGCCGGTTCTGGCAGCACCTCTACACGGAGCGCACAGGCCGGGAGATCAACCGGTCGCCGGAGATGCGCGGCGCCCGGCCGGCCAGCGCGCACGAGCTGGCCGCGCTGGAGATCGACCTACCTGAGGGTACGTGTGCGCCGGTTCTCGTCCTCGTGAACGTCTTCCACGACGAGGATGGGCCGATCGAGGTGTGGGAGGACGTGTACGCGCCCGGCCGGTGGCAGGTGGAAGGCCAGTAGGCCAGGCCGAGACAGGAGCAAGAACCATGCGAAGCCCGCCGTAAAAGGCGGACGGCCGACGGGTCACCACAACCCTGTCGACCGTCCCCTGGCCGCGTCCTGCGAAGACATATGCGGCCGCAGCAGATCACCCTCATGAGCGATTGGACCTGCCATGCCGAGACTAGCGGCATTTTCGGGGACATCGAAGTTTCGAACAGTCGGAGGCCCCCTGTGACCTCCGGTAACGAGCTTCCCCCCATCGTCACCTTCACCACCGGAGCACCTCTGCTCATGCAACTGGGCCTGGTGGAGAGCATCACGCCGGACGGGCTGCGCTACATCGCGCGCACCCGAGACGACTGGCCCTTCGGCGACGGCCGGAAGCACCCGTACATCCTCGTGGGCAACGCCCGGGCCATGGACACGAAAGCGTTCCTGGCGTACTTCGAGGCCGGCCCCACGAGCGGCGGCCGCGGGCGCAAGCCCGAATGACCCTGGTCAGTTCCGGTGATCGCAGCCACCGGAACGCGGAACGGCCAGCCTGGAGGGTTCGCAGCTCCCCAATGGCCGGCCGTTCGAGTGCAACAGCGGATTGACGTCCGCTGCCTCATAGACCCACAAGCGTGATGAGGTCCTTCATGACTCTACCCGTACCGTCGGGTACCCCCGCAAGGCCACACTGTGTGATCGTCCGAATGCTGGGCGGTGTCCTGTGAGCCTTTTGCCGATTCTGTGGGCGCTGAAGAACGCCCCCGTTGCCGACGCCGAGGAGCGCGTCATCCTCGTGACCATGGCGGAGAGCGCCTGGAGCGATGGCACCGACGCGTTCCAGTCAAAGAAGACGATCGCCGAGCTGGCGATGATCGACCCGAAGACGGTTCAGCGCCGGCTGAGGTCGATGACGTCCCGTGGCCTCATTGCCGAGGGGAACCAGGCGGCGGCCGCGTACATCCCGGAGCACTTCCGGCCGACGGTGTACGACCTGATGATCCCGTTCTCCTGGTATCCGGACGTTGAGCAGATCAACGCTGAGCGGAAGGGGCGGGGGAAGCCGCCGTTGACGCCGGAGATGCGCCCTGACCTTGCAAAAGCCCCGCCGAAGAAGCGTCGCGCCGACAAGGGTGTGAAGCGTAAGCCGAAGGTGGGTCCGGCGGGGGGTGGGGACTACAAGTCCCCCGGTCCAGATGAGCAGGAGGGGGGGACTACAAGTCCCGGGGGTGGGGACTACAAGTCCCAGAGGGGGGGACTGGAAGACCCCCAACCCTCCCCTTCTAACCCACCCCGGGACACTCCCCGTCCTTCCGTCCCCGAGCAGTCGACGGAGGGCAGCAAGGACGGAGGGATGGACGGCTCAGCGGTCCCCCATCAGATCAGCAGGAACGAGGGCGTCGATCTGCTGCTCGCGATTGGTGCTGAGAATCCGAAGTTCCTGCTGACGGGCAAAACGCTCCGGGACCAGGGCCTGACCGTTCTCGGGATGCTGGACGTGGGGTGGACCGCAGAGCAGCTGCGGGAGGTCATCGCAGGCCGGCCGCTGCCTGATCTGATCCGAACGTCTGTTGGCGCGGTGGTCTCGAGTCGGCTGCGGCAAGCCCTGTCCGGACCCGCTCCTTCCTGCGCGCCGCCCCTTCAAGGCGGCCGGCCCGCTGACACGACGACTCCGACCCCCGCCTCGTGGACTGAGGATCTGATCGTCGTGGGGGATCGTCCGGGCGAGTGCGAGGGCCAACAGCGCATGTGTGGACGACCCACGCCTGCTGGCGAACTCTTGTGCCGTGATTGCTCAAGTGCCAAGGAGGCGCAGCATGCCTGAGTCCGTGTACGTGATCGGGAGCGCCGGAAGCTACGTGGTGAAGATCGGGGTCACCAGCAACATCGATCGGCGTCTCCGCGAGATCCAGAACATGTCGCCGCAGGCCCTCGAAGTCCGCTGGTCGTGCAACGGCAATCAGTCCCTCGAGCAGGCGCTGCATCATCACTTCGGTTCGTACCGGAGGCACGGCGAGTGGTTCGAGTTCCCGCACGATCCTGTGCCGCTGGTCCAGTGCGCTGTTCGCATCTTGGAAGTCGTCAAGCAGGAGCTCGGCGGGTACATGCTGTGGCCAGGCGCTCCTCGTCAGAGAACGGATCGCGAGGTGGCCCTGTGGCTCCTCGGGAAGATCCATCGCCAGCTCTCCAACCGCTTGTTCACCTTCGGGGAGGTGGCTTCTGTTATCGGAGCCCCGCGGTCGTTCGTCGAGCACTTTGGTCGCCAACTGCTGGAAATGGGCAACCTGGTAGACCAGGGCCGGGGCCAACAGGGTGAGGTCCTCGTGGCGACCCGGTTCGTGGAGGACTGGCAGGTCAACTAAGCGATTCTGGCGCGGCAGAGCCCCCGACCATCACAGTCGGGGGCTCCGTGGTGCGCATCACCTTCACTACCGTATTGCGTACGCACTATGTTTCGCGTAGGTTCTGTGATGCACGGGCTGCCGCGGTCGACCTTCGCACAGGGAACGCGGCAGCCCACCCAAACCGGGCGGGACTATCCAACCCCCACCAAGACGAAAGGAACAGTCATGTTCCAGCCCGGTTCTTCGCACCGCATGTACGCCCTCGCTATCGCTCCGATCGCCGCCATGTACGCCATGTCCCCCAGCACGGCGGCGGCGGTCGGAGCAGCAGTGGCCACCGTGCAGACGCTCCGCGAAATCCTGGCCCGGCGAAAGCCGTAGTCCGGCAGTTACGCAACCATCCGACCCCACCGGATGTCCCACATTTCATCCGCACCGGTGCGCCCCCAACACACCGCCCAGCCTCGAGGACCACCTGTGTCTCAGCCCACCCCGCCCCCGTACGGCCAGCAGCCCCAGCAGCCTCCGCAGCCCGGCTACGGATACCCGCAGCAGCCGGCACCGCAGTACCGGCAGCCGTACATGGGCGGCCCCGCCCCCTACCAGCCCCCGCCGACGCCGAAGAAGCCGATGAACGGCTGGGCCATTGCCGGTCTCACCCTCGCGGGCGTGTGCGGAACTCTCGGCATCCTCGGCGCGATCATCGACACGGTCGACGGGAGCAACACGGCGACCCGCAAGCCGAGCGCGACCGCGTCGGGGACGCCCGCGAAGGCGGACGCCAAGCCCGCCGAAAAGAAGGCCACCCCGTCCCCGAAGGCGTCCGCCACCAAGCGGGCGCCGGCGCCCACGCCGACCGTCAAGGACACCCCGGCCCCCAAGAAGACCCAGGCCGTCGCCCCCGCGGTCGAGACCGCCAACCTGCCGAACTTCATCGGCATGAACCACCAGGACGCGCAGGACACCGCGCAGGCCGCCGGGTTCTTCAACCTTCGGGAGAAGGACGCCACCGGCATGGAGCGCCTCCTGATCCTCGACAGCAACTGGAAGGTCTGCAAGCAGGAGCCGGCGCCGGGCAGGAACGGCGTGGAGAAGACCATCACCTTGTACTCGGTGAAGTTGGACGAGTCCTGCTGATTCAGCCTCACGCCCCCAACCGCCATGGTCGGGGGCTTTGTGCTTCCACCAGGCCGGTTCGCGCCCTTGCCCACCACGCCCCGCGCCCTCACCTTCAGAACGGAGCACACCGACACGAGGGGGACATGTTGGCCAATCAGACCGCACCCACGCTGACCGTCATCACCATCTGGGCCGGCCGCGCATGCCTGTGGTGGGCGAAGACCTTGCAGCAGACCGTCGCCGGGAAGGCCCGCACGAAGTCGCATGTGGCCCGCAGGAACGCCGCCATGCGCGCCGCGTACGCCCGCGGAGTCGACAGGGAGACCATCACCCGCACGATCGGCCTGAGCGACCCGCACGTCCGCCAGGCCCTACGGGGGGAGCCGACAGCCGAATAGCCTGCTCCACGCGCCCCCGGCCGGCTGGTTCGGGGGCGTTCTGCTGCCCGCTGTCAGTGCCCGCTGCAAGACTGCCCACAGACCACCACAAACCCGTATGGAGGTGCCCGTGACCGCGTCCCCCGCCGTCGAGACGACGACGCTGCCCGTGTGGGCGGCGGCCGACGTTCCCGCCCACCTGCGCACCAAGACGGAACTGAAAGAGCAGCGGTTGAAGGTCGCTCCCGGGCAGGAGCCAGTCGGCTACCTGCGCAAGTACCGCCAAGGTCACGGCTGGGGAGAGTTCCCGCTGTACGACCCGGCCGACGCGGCGCCGATGCGGCCCCTGTCGGCGAAGCAGCAGGCCGCGAAGGACGCCCGCCGTACGTGCCCCGAGTGCGGCACCCTGCGCGCGTACATCGTCCACGTGCGGTGCGTCGACTGCCGAGAGAAGGCGGAACAGGCACGGCAGGAGCTGTACACGCGGACGTGCAGGCGCTGCCGCCGCGTCGCCGGCCAGGCCCTGCCGAAAGACGCCCACCAAGGGCACGCCTGCGAGCACTGCCGTGTGCTGTACGCGATCCGCCATCAGGCCGCGGCGGAGCGCCGCGCGGTGTGGGCGCGTACATGCCCCGGCAGAGACTGCACGGTGGTCACTGCCACGGATGAGGAAGTCGCGGCCGGTTGGGATGAGGATGCCGCGCAGGAGTGGCGGTCGTGGGGGTGGTCGCCGCGGTGGTGCCCGCCGTGCAAGGAGCGCGATACGCGGGAGCGCGCCGAGCGGGAGCGGCAGCAGCGGGAGGCCGAACAGCGGTTCAGGGAGGCCCGGGAGCAGGAGGTGCGGGATCTTTCCTCGTGGGCTGCGGCCGCGCTCGAGGATCCGAACCTTGTCGTCCTCGACACGGAGACCACGGGCCTCGAGGACGATGCCCGGATCGTCGACATCGCCATCGTCAACGGCGCGGGGGACGTGTTGATGGACACGCTCGTCAACCCCGGCGAGCCGATCCCCGCGGACGCCACCTCCATCCACGGCATCACCGACACGATGACCGCGACCGCGCCCACCTTCAGCAGCATCCTCGACCAGCTGACCGCTGCCCTCGACGGCCGGCGCTGCCTCATCTACAACCGGCCGTACGACGTCGCCCGCCTCCGACACGAACTCACCATCCACTACCGGCAAGAACAGCATCCCGACCCCGAGGAGTCGGCAGATGCCTGGCTCGACGCCATGCAGTTCGAGGACGCGATGATCCCCTATTCGGACTGGGTCGGGGACTGGTCGGACTACTGGGGCAACAACACGTGGCAGCCGCTGTACGGCGGCGACCACCGAGCCGTGGGTGACTGCCGGGCCGTCCTGGAACGGCTTCGTGAGATGGCGGGCAAGGACCTTGAGGACGAGGCGGCAGACGCCGCCTGACCCGGATGGCAGACTCGTGCTCGTGCCGTCGACCTCCCAAACCCTCCTGGAGACCCGTATGCCCGCGGCCCGGAAGCGCCTCACCGCGAAGAAGGCGCAGGAGATTGTCGACGGCGCGGAGCTGGTGAAGGCGCCGGACTGGGCGGAGTCGAGCCGGTGGCATGTCGTCGGCGTCGACGGCGAGGTGCTGGTGGTGGTGTCGCCGTCGTACGGCGGTGCCGGCCGGTCGGGCCGGAACGGGTGGCGGCAGCATCTGGCCGCTCTGGGCCCGTCGGGTGGTGGGGAGCGGCACCCGACGCGACAGGCCGCCGCCGTTCAGGGGTTGGCGGCGTGGATGCGGTGGGCCACGGCGCCGCCCAGGTGACCCGCTGAGGACCAGGGGCCCGTCGCTCAGGTTGGGCGGCGGGCCTGCGTCTTGCCCGGCCCCGGATAGTCCGGGTCGTCCTCGGCGGTCGGCAGGTCCCGGTAGCCATCTGACCAGTTGTTCGTCCAACCGCAAACGCCACAGGCATAGCGCCCATCCAGTCCTGCGAGAGCCGTGCCGCAGCGCACGCACGCGGTCTCGGTGATCTGCGGTCCCTCCGGCACGGTGTCGGCTGCCGGCACGTGGGGCTGTGGGGCGCTCATGGCGTGGAGGGTAGTGGCTGGGCGGCCGGCTGGGGCGTGTTGCCGGACACGGGGCCGCAGTTCGCGCAGTACCAGGACCCGTTCGGGGCCTGCGTTGCGGTGCCTCCGCACCGTGGACATTGCATGCCTGCTCCCCTCGTTCGTGCGGGTGTCGTCCTGTTGAGGATCCCGCCTGCTGTTGGGGCGTCAAGGGCGCAGCCTGGCCGGGGGGATGCTCGAGCCGGTCGGGTGCCAGGATCAGCGTCGAGTCTTCGAGGCTCCTGAAGCGCCCCCATTGGGGAACTGCTGGCCGGCCCTCATCCGCACGCACGGATGGGGGCTGAGCTGTATCCTCCCACCTCGTAACGTATTGCGTACGCACTATGAACGCGGTTAGGGTGGAGCCCCACCCTCACCCACCCGACCGCGGGGAACGCCGCGCACAAACCGCGCCACCCTGAAACAGCCCCCTCCCCTTCCCGAGGAGCGCTCATGGCCACCTACGAGATCGAGTTCGGCGCACTGGGCGACACCCGCCCTGTCCCCGACCTGACCGTCCGCACCACCGACCCGAACGAACTCAGCCGCACCGTCCTCGACCACGCCCGCCCCCACATCACGCCCGTCCTCACGGAAATGGGCCGGCCGGAGCTCGCCGACAGCCTGTTCCGCATGAACCACGACCGGACCATGGGCCAGTTCCTGTACCTCGACCTCGCCGGAGGAAAGAGCGCCGAGTTCCTCCCCGCCCGGATCACGACCACCCCGGAGCGGATCCAGCGCAAGCGCACCGCGGGCTGGACATCGAACGGCGCCACGTACGTCGGCCGCGGCAGCCGCTGGGGCAACCCGTTCACCATCACCGACTGCCTTGAGGCGGGCTTCGCCGACACGAAGGACGAAGCACGCCAGGTCGTCACCGACCAGTTCCGCCAGTGGCTCAGCGGCGAGCTTGACGGCGGCCCCGGACCGTCCGGCACCACGTGGTCCCGTGAGCGGCGCGACCAGCTGCTCGCGGACGTCGAGCAGCTCCGTGGCCGGGACCTCATGTGCTGGTGCGCGCTCGAAATGCCGTGCCACGCCGACGTCCTCCTCGAGCTCGCCCGCACCCGTCAGGAGGCGTGACCATGGCCGACCTCACCACCGAGCAGCAGGCCGAACTGGCCCCCCTCGCCCGCACCATTGCCGAAACCGTCCGTGATACCCCGGTCCGCGTCGGCACGCCCGAAGGTGCAGCCGACCTTGTCGCCATGCTGACCGTGAACACCGCGGCCTACATGGGCAGCGTCCTCCCCCGCACCCCCGGCCTGGCCCAGCACATGGTCGACGTCGACACCGAGCGGCAGGCGCAGCTCGCCAAGTTCGGCGACCAGCATCACCCCGACGGCACCGGCCTCCCCGTGTACAAGCACGCCGCCAACCGGTACCGCGACCAGACCGACCGCTACGCCGCCGTGGGCGCCCTCGCCTGGCGTGACGTCCTCCTCGAGGAGGTGTACGAAGCGCTCGCCGAGTCCGACCCCACAGCGCTTCGTGCGGAGCTGGTTCAGGTCGCCGCCGTCACCCAGGCGTGGATCTCCGACATCGACAGCCGGGAGGCCAAGGAATGAGCAGCAGCAGAGGCTTCACCGGGATCAGCCTCGCGGGCACCTGGGAATGCGGCGCCTGCGGTGCCACCGGAGACGGTTGGTACGACGAGGACGACGGCCTGGTCCTGCACGACGAGAACGGGCAGCCCTTCGCCACAGACGACCACGTCTGCGAGACCGACGAGGAGGTGCAGTCGTGAAGGCCCTCACCGTCCGGCAGCCGTACGCCGACGCCATCGTCCACGGCGGGCACCCCCTCCACGGCCGGAAGACCGTCGAGAACCGCTCCCGCCCCATCCCGCCCAAGTACGTGGGCGCCACGATCCTCATCCATGCCGGCGCGGCATTCCACCGTGACGCCGATCTCTGGGGGCCGCGGCCCGACGCCCGATCCGCAATCCTCGGCACCGCGGTGCTGGCCTCCTGCCACCTCGACTCCGGCTGCTGTGCACCGTGGGGCATGACCGACTACTTCCACTGGCAGCTCGAGGACGTTCGTGCCCTCGCCGAGCCGGTGCCGGCGTCCGGGCAGCTCGGCTTTTGGACACCGACCCCCGACGTCCTGGTCGCCGTACAAGACCAGCTCAAGCAGGAGGCCACGCCGTGAGGAGCCGCACCATCTGGTCGCCATTCTCCTGCCGCTGGTGCGGCGAGGAGCGTGGCAACCACGGTCGAAGCTACATCCGCTCCAAGGGCCTCCACTCGTGGGAGCAGCCCACGCCAGCGCAGATCCTCGCCCGGATGCGCGCCCGTCGTGCCGCACAGAAGGAGGCCCGGTCGTGATGAAGCCCAGTGAGCTGGAGCCCTCCGCCTACGACCAGCTCCTTAACGCCCTCGGCGACAGCGAGCAGTCCCGCACCCTCATCAACCAGTTCGCCCACGAGCTTGCCGACCTTGCCCGCCTTGCCGAAGCGTCGCAGTGGCCGGGGCCCGTGTCCCAGGTCGTCGACCCGTTCGGGCACACCCGCGAGTCGTGGGCTGCGGCCACCGGCTGCGCCCGGCTCGCGACCCCCGACCCGGAGAAGCCCGTCGGGGAAGTGCGTACCACGGTCGAGTTCTTCGTCCAGACCGAGCAGCCCGACGGCACGTGGGAGCAGTCCAGCAGCGCGGAGACGGACGCGTACTGGGCTGCGGACCGGCAGCGGAAGCTCATGCAGCGGTTCGCCGACATGAAGCACCGGATCGTCCAGCGCACCGCCACGGTCCGCGTCGTCCCGCTCCCCGCACGCGAACCGATCGCTCTGCCGGCCGCCGAACAGAACGAGGCCGGCCGATGACACGGCGTGCGAAGTACGGCGACACCGCCGCCCAGGGCCGCTTCCCCCTCCGCCCCGGCAAGCCCCTCGTCCACCGCCGCCGCAACGGCGCCTGGGGCTACACCTGCGTCTGCGTCGGTCACACCCGCGGTCCCCACCCGGCAGGCAGCTCCCGCCACAACTGCGACAGCTGGCAGCACGCCCTCCGCGACGCGTTCGACCACGTCAAGTGGGACCACAAGACCCCGGCCCAGTACGAGACCGAAGCCCTCGAGGCCGTGTACGCCCTCCCGGCCACAGAACCCGACAGGAGCGCCCCGTGACCCACCTGTCCGCGGTGAAGCCGCCCTCGACCGAGCAGCGACCGAAGCGCACGTTCCCCGAACTCGTCGCAGCCATCTACGAGGACCCCCGCGTCGGCCACGAAGCACGCGAACTCCTCCTTGCCGTCGCCTACGCCGTCGACCTCGCCAAGCGCGAGGAAGGCGTCAGCCCGCTTCGGACCGCCCGCCGCAAGCTGGGCGTGGAGCACGGAAGGCAGGCCCGCTACGACCGGCTCGTCACCGCGGATGCACCCCGCTATGAGCCGCCCGAGTCAGCAAGGAACCTCCAGTTCGACCGGCCCTTCTGCGAGGCGCCGCGCCTGCGCCCCTACCGTCCCCGCCCGTACAAGCCGCGTACCCAGCCCACCCCGCCCGACGTACCCGTGCTGGCCGACGAGGCCATCGCCCGAAGGCTGCCGCCCCCGATCGTGCACGTCGACCCCGGATACGAGCCGCCCAGGGACTGGCGCACCGAAGACGGCGTCTGCGGAGCCGACTCCCACCACCGCGTCCTCGAAAAGGACCCCCGCACCGGCTGGATTACCCCGCACTGGTTCTGCAAGCGCCACAAGGGCCACGCCGACCGCGTGACCGAGCAGGTCCGCGAACAGAACGAAGGCGCGCCCGAGCCGATCCCGAACACGGGCGGCCTCCTGCCCTGCTACTTCAACGCCGACTGGGAACGCGTCTACAAGCACTACCTCCCGAAATGGCAGCCGCCGAAGTACGGGCTGTGCGCCGATGACTGGCCCACCCCGGGCGAGACGTTCGCGGCGAACCGCGGCCGGCTCCGCCTCCTCGCCGACGACCTCGAGCCTGCGGGAGCTGCGGGTGACGACACCTGAGACGCGGGCCCGGATCCGTGCCGTCGAGAAGCGCCTCACCCTCCCCACCCCGGCCCCACTCGACGGCCAAGCCGCAATCCCCCTCACGTGGCGTCAGGAGCCCCTGTGGGAGCCCGCCCGACCCGGACCCGCCCCGGCCGTCCCGCAGCGCCCACAGCGCCGCCCCAAGGCCCGAACGCGGACCCTCCCCCGATACGTCCTCCCCGGCCCCACACCCTTGTTCCTCGAAACCGCCCGACCCGCCACCCGCCGCCACGGCTGGTTCCTCGGCCGCCGTATCCGCCACCTCACCACTACCGGGAGCTACCTATGACCGAGCAGGACGAGGACACCGTCACCTGCCAGTGGTGCGGAACGGCCATCCCCCGCGCCACAGCTCGCTGGTGGGACAACAAGCCCCAATGCCCCAACCACTTCGCTTGCGCCCGGAGGAGCTCGTGACCGACCAGCCCGACGTCCAGTTCGGTCTCTGCGCCCCCCGCCTCCGTCAGCTCATCGCTGACGCCCTCGAAGCCGCCGACTACCGACCCGACATGCGCCGCGGCGACCTTGCCGATGCCGTGCTCCCCATAGTCCAGCAGGAGCTCAAGAAGACCCTGGAGCCCGTCGTACGAGACCGCGACGAAATGCGGCAGCGGTTCCACAACCAGGCCCAGGCCGGAACCGAGCTGGTGATGGAGCTCCACCACCTCGAGGCCCGTGTCCGCCGCGTGGCCGACCAGATCGCTGCCGGAGCCCCGTGGACCGCCAACCTCGAGGACACCGCCCAGCACGTACGCGACACCCTCACGCCGCAGGAGCAGCCGTGACCGACCAACCGCCCGAGGACCAGCCGCCGACCCGCGCGGAGCGCCTGGCCGTGCTGGCCGACAAGCTGTGCCGCTCCTACACGTACGGCGTCGGCATCGACGAGCTCGCCCAGACCGACCCCGACGAGGCGGAAGCCCACCGCGATGCTGCCGAGGCGCTCCTCGACTGGATCGGGGAGTGCCCGCGGGAGGAGCGCCGTGCCGCGTTCAGGCGCGGCTACGACCGCGGCCGCGAAGCCCAGAAGCAGCGCACCGCCGAAGACATGACCCGTCTCGAGGCCGAGCTCGCCGAACTCCGGCAGGAGCGGGACCCGGAAGGTCTCCGCTCCCGCATCTGCGACCTCACGTATGCCCTGCGCGGCTGGGACATGCTGATGACCGGTCGCGGCCGCCGTACCACCTGGGAGGAAGTCGCCGCCGGCCACCTGGCCAAGCTGGTGGAGGTGCAGCGGGAGCTGGCCGAACTCAAAGGGCACCAGCCGTCGAACGCCTCGAGGCGGGACGGCTGACGTGCGGACTTTGGTCAGCGTGGTGGCGTACTGGTCCTGGGCTGTCCCTAGGCTGCGCCGGTACTGCCACCCATGCGACCTCATCATGTGGGGCTGGCAGGAGTGCGCCGACCATTCGCCGCACACCTACCTCCTCGGCGCCTCACGGGCCCGTCACAGGCAGTAGAACGGGTGCTCCCGGTACGGCTCTGCCATCTCCTTCACGACCGGGCACGGCACCGGCCCGCCACACAGCGGGCACTCGTCGTTCTCGCACCGGCTGGCCGTCAGCGGATCGTCCAGGACCGGGCCACGGCCGCAGAGAATGTCCTCCATCACCTGCCGGGCTGACCGGTTCTTCTGCCAGTGCCAGGCGCCCCATTGGTTCGGCGCGTGGTCCGCGAGGAGCCGCAGCTGCCCCTCGAGCTCGACGACTCTCGCCAGCTTCGCCTTCGCCCGCGGCCGGCGCGGCGTACACAGTACGGACCGCTCCTCCCGCAACCGGCCTCCGATCCACTGGATGCGGTAGTTCGCCCGGAAGTCGGACCAGTTCTTCACCTGGTTGTGCAGCGGCTCCTCGGCGACGATCGCGTGCGTCTCCGCCGCCTCGGCCTCCGGCCTGGTGTCGTACCAGACCAGCCGCTCATGGGCGACCTGCGGCCACCAGGGCTTGTGCCGCCGGTGATGTCGCCACCGTTCCGGCACGTCATAGGTGATGCCGACGTACAGCAGCACCCCATCCTCGTCGTACAGCCGGTACACGGCCGTCCGCTGGGCGTCACGCCAGTTCTGGCGCTCCTCCAGGCTCATCGGTTCTGCCACACGCGGATCCTGGCAGCAGGCACTGACAACGCCCCGGGGCCCGTGCGGTCAGGCTGCGGTGTCGACGTCGCCCTGGGCGATGGCCGGCTCGTCGTCGATGAGCCGCTCCGGGCACTGCGCCCACTCGTACGCCAACTGCGCCTGCGTCTTCGCCCCGAACATGGCACGCAGCGCCTGGAACTCCTTCGCCACCGCCCGCGGTGACCAGCCCAGCCGCTTCGCCGTCGCGTCCTGCCCGAGGCCCTCGCACAAGTCCCGCAGCATCTCCCGCTGCCGGCGAGTCGTCCGCGGTCCCGCACCCACACCGATCCCCAGCCCGGCGCAGTGCGCGTCCCCGGTCCACACATCGGCCCGGCGCCAGACCTCGTCGAACACGGCAGCAATCCAGGCGACCATGCCGTGGTCCTGCACATACCAGGCCGCGTTCACCGGCCCACCGTCCTGAACGTGCAGGTGGTCGTTGATGAAGGCGTGCTGCCGGTCGATGATGATGCACCGCTGGAACGGCGACGGCATGGTCCGGAACACGGCGCCCTTCCCGGTCATGATGGTCGCCCACTCGCGGGTCACCGGATCCGTCCGAACGGTGTCCAGGTACAAGGTTTTCACCCGCACCCCCCGCTCGAGGGCCTTCGCGTCCCGGTCCACCGCCAGACTCAACAGCTTCCGGGTACGAGGCCCCCCGGGCTGAGCCGTCAGCATCTCCACCCGCGCCCCGGCCAACGCCGCCCCGATCCGGGCGTTCACCTCCGCCGGGTCGTCCAAATATTCGCAGCCGACACCTTCCCGGTTGCGGACCCGGTCGTAGTGCACGGCCAGCTCGTCCGACAGCTCGGGAAGCTGCGCCAACGCGGCAGCCTGACGGGCCAGCATCGCGATCTGCGCCCGCGCCTGGTCCCGTATCGCACGGCGCGGCTCCAGGATCACCGGCCGGTCCGGCTGGTCCGGGTCGGCGGACACCAGACCGAACGCCCACAGCTCGTCGAGCGCCGCTTCGTCGCCCGCGCCGGGACGTCCGCCGGCCGCGATACGGCCGTAGAGGTCCAGACCGGACGCCGACATTGCCTCACAACCGGACGGCGGTTCGCCCCGTTCGTTCACGTGTGCCCCCGTCGAAGTCTCGTACTACCGCGTGCGAGTTCACGCTGTGCATAAAGACGCACACGGCAAAGGTTGAACACTGAATGGCGGTACAGCAAGAGTAACGACCAGTGGGGCTCCTCCCGGCCCAACGACGTATCCTCCACAACCGTCTTTCCAGTGCACCGCGTTGGCCAGACACCAGGGGTGGATCGCAGCAGGAAACGTTTCGCCGGCCGGGAGGCCCGCCCCGCCCGCCACACGTCGCCACACCGGATTGGACGCTGTCATGAAGCTGCGCCGCGCCCTCGCCATCCTCACCCTCACCACTGCCGGCGTCCTCGGCAGTGCCGCGGCTGCCTCCGCCTGCACCGGCGGCAGCGACACGTCCACGGTCGTCGAGGACCCCACCGGCACTGACGACTCCGCGTGGGGCACCCCGCCCGCCGACGAGCCGGCACCGGAGCCCACCGAAGACGGTACGGACACGACGGTCGCCCGCGACTCCGCCTGGGGCTGACACCAACTCCACCCCCCGACGCCTGCGCCCCGGACTACCCCCAGTAGCCGGGGCGCAGCCGCGTCCGAGCGGGGGCAACGGTCGAGTGATATGTGCCCAGACTGAAGGGCATGCCCTTTCCGTCCCGCGTCATCCCCGCCCGCCGCACCTGCCGCCTCCTGGCCCTGTTAACGGCCGCCTGCGGCCTCGTCGTCGCCTGCGCCACCCCTGCCGAACCCGGTGACCGCCGCACCCCGGCACGGGCCGCCATGACCCCCGTGACCACCACGGCCGCCGCCAGCACCTGGCCCCCCACCACCGGCCCCACGCCGACCTACGACTTCCGCACCTACCCCCGCTTCCACGGAACCGGGTGGAAAGCCCTCACCAGCCACGGCATCACCAGCATCCACTCCCAGCCGTACGTGATCGTTTTCGCCGACAGTGCCGCCCGCAGCCGTCTCACCCCCTACCTCACCGGCCCGGCCGCGCAGATCACCGCCACCACCGGCGTGCAAGTCACCGTCTCCACCACCCTCGACACCACCCCCGTCGGCACCTGCCCGGCGTGGCGGCGCATCGTCGTCCACTACAGCTACCGGCCCACCGGAACCGCAGGCATGAGCACCGCCGACCCGTGCGTCTCCACCGCCGACCAGTCCGCCTGGGGCGGCCACCTCCGCATCAACTCCGAATACTGGGCCGCCGGCTGGTACTCGTCCGATCCGGCGCAGCAGGAGATCATGCGGAAGAACGTCATCACCCACGAGCTGATACCGATCCCGAATTTTCCTCAGAGCTACTCTTCGCCCCAGTTGGTTCACGGAGTGAACCAACTGGGGAACGTGGGGAGCGAGCGCGGGCGTGACGTGGCTGCTCTTCGACGGGTGTCAGAGCTGTGGGGGATGATCGGGCCATGCTGCAAGCGAGAGACGAGCACGGTCGTCAGGTGAGGAATCCGGGGCCCGCGGCCTTGAGTCGGATGGTGGCGAACCTCGGCCGGGGCAACGCCTTCGTGATCGTCGAGCGAGTCGACGATGAGGCTGCCGGTGATTGGTATGTGCAGGTGTGGCTGAGGGATGACAACACCTACCAGCTGGAGTTCCGTGACGGGACGGCGGCAGAGCACTACCAGACCCGGACGATCTCCCAGGAAAAGGTGATCGTCGCCCTGAGCGGCTGGGCCAAGGGGCGCCCGGATTGGAAGGACGCCTTCATGTGGAACAACATCGGCGCCTCGTTCGGAAACGCCAGCTGACCCTGCCGCCGCCTGGGGCCGACAAGGTCAGTGACGTGCGGCCGCTCAGCTGCGGCGCATGGGGATGACGTCGGGACTTGCTGCAGGGATGGTGGGCCGCGCGGCCTCGGGGGTGGCGAGAAGCGCGACGATAGTGACGGGTTTGTCGCAGTGCGGGCAGTTGCGGATAGCTGTGGGCGTCAGGGGTGTGGGTGCCGGCGCCTGCCGCGTGACCACGTCGGTCTCCGCTGTGTTGATGGCTTCGTCGCGTTCGCGGCGTCGTCGCCTGGCTGCTTCGGCCTTGCAGCGGGGGGTGCAGTAGGTGTGTCGGGTTGCCTGGGGGTTGACCTGGAACTGGGTCCAGCAGATGGGGCAGGCCCGGTGTTCAACCAGCACGTCCAGTCACCCCTTTGCGGAGGTTGTCGGAGTGGGACTGGTGCGAGCGGAGGCGGTAGGACGGGCCATCGATGCCGACTACGGCGGCTCGGTGAAGGAGCCGGTCGAGCATCGCGGCGGCGACCGTCGCGTCGCCGAAGGCGCCTGCCCAATCTGCAATACCGACATTGGTCGTGAGGATCGTGCTCGACTTCAGATACCTCTGGTTGATCACCTGGAAGAGGGCCGAGGCGCCGTCGCCCGGCAGCGGGAGGTATCCGAGTTCGTCGATCACGAGCAGGCGGGGTCCGGCGAAGAACCGCATGATGCTCGACCAGCGGCCTTCGAGTGCGGCCTTGTGACACTTGGCGGCGAGTTCGGCGGCGGTGGTGAAGTAGACGCGGTGGCCGGCATCGACCGCAGAGCGGGCGAGTGCGACGGCCAGCATCGTCTTGCCGACGCCGGGCGGGCCGACCAGCAGGACGTTGGAGGCATTGTCGAGGAACCGCAGGGTAGCCAGGTCGCGGATGAGTTTCTCGTCGACGCCTGGCTGGGCAGCGAAGTCGAAGTCGTTCAAAGTCCATGGTTCTGGCAGGCAGGCGAACCTCAGTCGGGAGGAGAGTTTGCGGGCTTCGGTCGCCTCGACTTCGATCTCGAGGAGTTTCTCCAAGGCGGTGGTGAGGGTCATCCGCTCGGCTCGGGCCTGGTCCAGGACGCGGGGAAGGGCTTCGGCGGCGTCGTTGAGTTTCAGATAGGACAGGTGGCCTCGCAGCTGCTGGTAGCGGCGGGCCTCGCTCATCGGCATGGTGTCACTCACTCTCACGCTCCTGGGTCTTCGTGGGTGGGGGCCTGCCGCAGCCGGTCGGCGACGGCGGCGTAGTGAGACAGGTCGATGACGACCCGGTTCGCGACGTCTGTTTCAGGTCGGCCGCGAAGCTTTTCGGCTTCCGCCTGGGCCGCGGCCGACGGGGGCCGGCGGACCTTGGTGCGGCAGGGAGCCTTGTCGGTGAACGAGGCGAGAACGGCTCGTTCGAGGGCGATGACGTGCCCGGAGTCCCGGACGGTCTGACCCGCTCCGTCCGGTGCCCGGCGGTGGTGGGCGATGATCGCGCGGCCGGCGGTGACCACATGCAGGTCGTCCTCGCCGAGGCGGATCCGGACCGTGACGTGGGCGCCGGTCAGCCCGGGCGGGACGGAGTATTGGTTGCCGGCGAAGGAGACGAGTCCTTGCGGGCTGACGACTCGGGTCTGCTCCAGCTCGGCGGGGAAGGGGCGGGTCGGCAGGTCCAGCAGCGGCTCGGCTTCGGCGAGCGCGGCGACCGTGGTCGAGGCTCCGTCGAGCTTGCGCTTGCGGTTGTCCATCTGGACGGCCAGCTTGTCCACGCCGTTCTGGCCTGCCTCGATGCTGATGCCGTCCGGGACGGTTCGCCACCAGCGCTGAGCCGCTGAGTGGTTGGCCTTCTCGACGACACCCTTGCGGTTGCCCCGCCGGGGCGGGCAGATGTCGATGCCGGCTCCGTAGTACTTTGCGACGGCGGCGAAGGTCGGCAGGATCCGTCCGGTCGGCGGGTGGCAGACGGTGGCCATCCGGTCGAACCGCCACCTGCGGGCGGTTCCGCCCAGGCGCCGCAGCACGGCGTCGATGGACTGGACCAGGTGTGGGAAGGTCTCTGCCTCCGCGAGCACGGCCCGCCATCGTCCCGAGTGGGCCAGGGCACCGACGAGGAGATGCGCGTTGGCACCGACGCCCCACTCCGCGGGCGGGTCCGGGAGCTCGACCCAGTCGAACTGGATCTCCTCGCCCGGAGGATGCGCGATGATCGCCACGTCGCGGCCGCTTGACGCCCGGCATGGTTCGCAGTGGGGTCGCGCTTTGTATCGCCGAAGGGCCCGGGTGAAGGTTGAGTAGCCGCCCGAATAGCCGAGTTCCACCACTTCGTCGAAGAGCGTCGAGGCCCACAAGTGGGGGTCGTCGCTGAGTCGTTGGCGGCAGTACTCCAAGAACGGCATGAACGCGTCCGGCGACTGACGTCGATATCCGGAGACCCGCTCGCCATTCAGATACGCGCGGATCGTCTTGCGGTCGTGCCCCAGGTGCCGGGCGATCGCCGAGATCGACCAGCCCTGGCGACGCAGTGCGTGAGCATCCACGTCTTCCTCCCAGGTGAGCATCCAGGGCCCTTCAACAGCCCGAACTCCGTGCGCACGCAGGCTCTCCAGAACACGCCGAGACCAGTTCGACACGCCGGGAAGATCACGCAATGGGTGGGGAGATCACCTGAGCAGGTTTGGCCATCTGAAGAGCGACACCTGGGGAGGTTCAAAGAGCGCCATCAAGAACACCAATGACGGCTTCGTTTGGGTCGTCCCCGCGTCGTCGTCGGGGCTGGTGGCCAAGGGCACGTGGACCTACGACGGGGCGTCCCTCGGGGCACCGGTGGCCAATGCGCAGTTCGGGGCGGCGATCGACGAGTAGCGGAACCGTCGAGGAGATCTGAGAATCCACCAACGGCCGTATTTCCACGCTGGAATTGCCGAGCGGCCGGGACTCGTCGGCAGTCTCCTCGGCGAGCCCACGCCGGGGAGTGGTCAGGCCCCATCGCGCGCAACGGCCCGGAGTCCGGCGGCAGGGCCTGCGAGGAGTCCACGTCGTCCGCAATGATTCGCAGGACGTCGTCGACGAGCTGCTGCGGGTGGGCGGTCTTCCACGTCGTGCTTAGACGTCGTTTCTTATGGCTGTTGTGCGGAGTGGGCAGCTTCAGGGAAGCCCAGCTCGTCCAGCAGCGCGTCGAAGAGTTCCTCAACGAAGGTCTCTCGTGCGCGCAGCAGTTCCTCGATCCGAGGCTGCTGCGCCGCGGCCTGGACGCCAGCTGCTGAAGCCCACACGAGAGCGCCTTCGGCGTCGGCCGGCACCTCCGCATCGAGCTCTGCGCGCTTGTGCCCGATGGCTTCTTCGAACTCGGGGGTGGCTATCCAAAGGCTCACGTCGTCCACGTCCTCGTGTTCCTCGACGAGGAGGGCCGCGGCGTTGTGCAAGTTGAGCCATGCTTGCCAGCGGCGCCCATTGGTGTCCAGGCCGGTCACGAGGGCGACACTGCTGTCGGAGACATCAGCGACACAGGCCGGTGTATCGGTCCATTCCACCAAGGCGAAGAGGTAATCGTCCTCCCAGATGCCCTGCTCCAACTGCAGGGTCTGCCAGCCGCCCGGTCGCGGCTGCCACTCGTGCACGTCGTCCCTCAGCCCTGGACCGGTACTGCCGAACAGGGGTGCTTCCAGCAGTGGGCGCTCACTGCGCGCAAAGACCAAATGACCGGAAAAGCCCATGGAACCTCCTCGTCGAATACCAGCGCACCCTACGAGCTGTCACTGACACCACCGGTGCTGGCCGACTGTTGCTCCCGACCGACTGGCTCACCGGATCAGTCGGCGGTAGCCGATCAGGGTCGCGGCTATGCCGACGAAGGCAAGAAAGTGCTCGGCCTTGCGTTCGTAGCGGCGGTGGAGGCGTCGGCAGCCGGCCAGCCAGGACACGGTTCTCTCGACCACCCAACGATGTCGGCCCAGCCGCTGTGAGGACTCGACGCCCTTGCGGGCGATGCGGTGGCGGATTCCCCGCGCGCGGAGCCACCGGCGCAGGTGGTCGTAGTCGTATCCCTTGTCCGCGTGCAGCTTCGCCGGCCGCTGGCGCCGCGGGCCACGGAGGGACCGGATGGGCGGGATCCGCGCACGAGGGGCTCCAGGCCCTGGCTGTCGTGCATGTTCGCGCCGGAGATGCCCAGGGACAGCGGCAGTCCATTCCGGTCACAGATCAGGTGGATTTTCGATCCCAGCTTGCCGCGATCGGTCGGATTCGGTCCCGTCAATGACCCCCTTTTGCAGCCCGGACGCTGACTGAGTCGATCGCGCACTGTGACCAGTCCAGCTCGCCTCGGGCGCCGAGCTCGTCGAGGACGACGCGGTAGAGCCGGGCCCAGACCCGGTCCCGGCTCCACTGGGCGAAGCGCCGGTAGACCGTGGGCCAGGCCGGGCCGAACACCGGCGGGAGCTGCCTCCAGGTGCAGCCCGAAGTGGCCACGAAGATGATCGCGGCGAGAGCCTCACGGTCACCGGCCCGGCGTCGGCCCCCGCCCTGCGGACGTATCACCTCAGTTGGCGGCACCACCCGCCGGAACAACACCCACAACTCCTCCGGCACCAACCGTTCGACCAGATCCGTCATACACGGAACAACGAACGCTCACGCCATAAGAAACGACGTCTTAGGGTTTCGTAGGCGACATAGATCGTGGAGCAGGCGGACAACTCCCGGCTCTACAGTTCCGGGTCGTCTTGGAGGCTGCACACCGCGACGGCGCCCTTGTGCCCAGCGTCGTGCCACGCCCTGCACCGTCTGGGTCAGCAGGTCGAGCGTCGGCACCAGTACGAGAATGCGGCCCTTGGAGACAAGGCGCGTTGCCGACGCTGCTGCGATGATGGTTATTCCTGTTCCACACGCGGCGTGTACCTGCCTGACGCTGGAAGGGGGTTTGTTGGTGTGCGGGGTGCTGGCTGCATACCGGACGCGCGTTCGATTCTAGTCCTGTGTAGACCGCCGCTGAACAACGCCGACTGTCCCGTGTCATCGAACATTGAGCGTTGTCAGCGAAGTTTGGCCACCAGTAGGTTCGTGCCATCGATGCTTGAGTGAACTCGGGCTGCTTGACTACGGGGGGTGGCCGTGTCGGATGCGGTCTACGGTCTGCTGGGGGCACTAGGCGGTGCCATCGTCGCAGGCACCGCTACGTTCTACGGGCCCCTTCAGGTGCAAAAGCGAGCACTCCGAGAGGCGTCAGCGGAGCGCGACTCGACCCATGCCCATGCCGCTGCAACTCGGCAGTCCGAGCTGCAGCGTGCTCAGGTTGCTCGGTCGTGCAGGTGCGTAAGGCCATGGCCGCGTGGGACAACCTCTTGGGGCGGACGTTCCGCCTGCTCGGCAATGGCATTGTCGACCCCGGAGCGTTCCACCAAGCGGCGGAGCAGGCGCGTGTCGACGCGAGTACGGCCCTATACGAGGCGCTGAACGATGGCTTGTACATCCCAGCAACGCAAGGTACCGACGGCCGTGAGCGGCTGGAGTTCGGCGACTACCCGGACCTGCGGGACGATCCCGCAGACTCGAAGTGGGTCCTGGACAAATTTGAGAAGGCGACAGAGGCGTTGAACGCCATGGTGGGAAGAGAAGTGGACCCTTCGAGCGACGCCTGGGTGGAACTTTGGGAAGATACGAGGCGTCACGTTCTGAGCGCGCACAGGTGTCGAGCTGATCTTTCACATGCATTGATGCGACACGTCGAGACCATTGCAGATGTCACCAGGATTGAGACCCGCGGTGGTGACAGTGGGCTCGCATGACGTTTGGCCCTGCCTGGAACGGCACTGCCAGAAGTTCGGGACATACCGGACCATTCTGCCGGCTCGAACTCTTCGCTGACGTCCTGGATTTGGGCCATGAGGTCACCTGGGGGATCGATCTGGCCGACGACGGCGCCGCCCTGGCCATCGCGATCCTCCTCAACCACGACCAGCCTGTGCTCTACCTCTCGGGCCGGGCCATCCACCGCGCCTCCGAGGGCTACCGCGGTGAGGGCAAGACCGACGCCAAGGATGCAGCCGTCATCGCCGAACAAGCATGTATCCGGCGCGACCTGCACCCCTTACGCACCGGCGACGAGACCGTCACCGACCTCAAGATCCTCACCGGCCGCCGCATGGACCTGGTTGCCGACCGCACACGCACCGTCAACCGGCTCCGGGCCCAGCTCACCAGCATCTTCCCCGGCCTGGAGCGAGCCCTGGACCTCACCAACACCGGCCCTCTCACCCTGCTGACCGGTCACAAGACCCCGGCCGCCCTCCGCCGCCTCGGCGCCAAGCGCCTGGAGACTTGGTTGCGCAACCGCAGCGTTCGCAACGCCGATCAGCTCGCCGAGTCGGCCGTCCAGGCCGCCGAGCGCCAGTACACCAGCCTGCCTGGGGAGAAACTGACTGCCCAGATGGTGCACACGCTGGCGAAGGAGGTGAAGGCCCTCAACCAGCAGGTCGCCGAGATCGACAAACTGATCGAGGCCCGGTTTCGCCAGCACCGTGACTTAAGGAGCACCCGTCCTCCCGAAGAGAGACGGATTCGGTCTTTGCTTCGGCGGCCCGCTGCTCGGCCACTGTGGGATGGGCGCCTACGGCTCCGACCGCCTGTCCTTGCTGGACGAGGACCTCGAACAGTTCCTCACGTGCCTTGATCGTGTCGAGGTCTTGCAGTTCAGTGGCGGCGGCAGCGAGGTGGCCGGCGGTGCTGAGGAGGCCGGCCCTGACGTTGCGGGGGTCGGTCCACGGATCCGGGTGACCGGGCGGCCAACGCAGCTCTCTACCGCATCGCCCTGGTCCGCATGTCCAGCGATCCGCGCACCCGCGACTACGTGACGCGGCAGACCGCCGCCGGCCGAACGAAGAAGGAGATCATCCGGCTGCTGAAACGGGCCATCGCCCGGGAGATGTTCCGCTGTCTGACCACCACGGTCGCCGTGCCCTCGATCGCCGATCTGCGTCCCTTGCGGCAGTCGAAGAACATCACCCTCACCACAGCAGCCCGCCACCATCTCCACCCTCGAACGAGGAATCCACCGGGACGACGACCTCACCAGCACCTACCGCGACTGGCTCACCGCCGCTTGACGACCAATAGGAGCATCATGTCGCCGGGGAGCGGTCGATCGCACGGTCGGCTTACCTCAAGGCAGCAGCCTCCGTTCCCCAGTCCCGGGCTGACGCATCACATTGACGACACCCCCTGGCGCCGTGATCGGTGCGGGCGCTGTCGCGCGGGGGCGCGTACCTGCGCGGGCCTGCTTTCGAGCCGTTGCAGCGTGGGAGAGAGCGGACGCATCCGGGTACCGCTGCTCGGGTTTCTTGCTCAGCAGGGTCGTCACGAGGTCGTCCCCAGGCGGCGGGGACTCCTCGAAAGACCCGCGCTGGGGACGGGCCGCTCCTGGTAGCCGGCCGTCAGGGCAAGGAACGGGAGTCGTCCCGTGATCAACTCGAAGAGCAGGCAACCGAGGGCGTACAGGTCACTGCGTGGGTCCGGGAAGCCACGCGCCTGCTCAGGCTGGTCAGCGAGATGATCCGAAAGAGGCGTCCGGCGAGGGGGCGCAGCGACTGGCTCAGTCGTCGAACCACACGACGAGGCGCACGTTGTCGTCACCGTGCTGTGCTGCGAGTGCCTCCATAGCTTTCCAGACAGGTTGCCACTCGCCGGTTTTGGTGACGGCGTCTCTGCGGCGGATGGTGACCGATCTGTAGAGCGTGTCCCCGACGAGCCACTCACTTCCGTCGGGCCACTCCCGGTCTTCGCCTCTTTCGAGACCGACAGCCTCGGCGAACGCAGGACTCCAGGCGGACTTGCCTGTCATCCTGAGCCCGTTCGGAGTCTGGCGGTACTCGTGAAGCCGGCTGTCAGGCTTCGCTGCAGGCTCGTCCCAGTCGATCGCCTTCACCTCGGCCCAGGTGATCCACGTGGTGTCATGAAAGCCATCCTCGCCGTACCACTCGGTCAGCTGCGCGAACTGCGCACTCACGGCAGCCGAGACGTCGGCGGGCAGACCTCGGCATGCAGCCAAGGGGCGGAAGTTGGCGTAGTTGCGGACCCCAAAGAGGCAGCCGAACGCATCATAGTTACGACCCTGGTAAAGGGAGTCGAGGTCGTACGCGGCGTACCAGGCTGCCTCCCGGTCGTCCTGCGACGCTCGATATTCGAGAAAGCCGCTCATGTCTGTACCCATGCCGGACATTCTGCCGACCCCGTCAACTGGTTTCGCCTGCCACGGATCGATGACCTGCGCATACGTAAGCTGTCTGGTCAGGCGGACCTGTGCTGAGGATTGGGGCCCTGCATCCAGACGGGCCTTCCGACCTGTGCATGAACTACAGCTCTGACCATAGTGACCCTGAGTCGGAGATTCTTAGGCGGTTCGCCCGACTCTCAGCGCTGCCACTGGCGATGCCGAGGCGAGTCTCACACCGGTCGGATGTTGGCCCGACCGCCGATCGATCGCGGCGGAGGTCTGCAGAGGAACTTCCGACTCAGGTTTCTGGAGCTGCTCCGGAATCCGGTGGATTCTTCGCGGAGGGCGAGGCACAATCCGGGCGGAGAACCGGGGCGAGGGGGAGCTTGCTTGGACGTGTTCGCGTGTGCCGGGTGCGGCACCGAGCTGACGGCGCCGGTGTCCCGAGTCGCCCTCCCGGTCCACACCCATCACGGGGGCTGGGAGGAACTCCATCCTCCGCTGATGGAACCCGCGACGTACGCCGTCGACCCCCGGCCCACTGGACCGCCCTGGCGGTTGTGGGAGGAGGTCGGAGAGGATGCGGCTGCTCGGCAGTGCGTGTACGCCCCGGTGTACTCCGTCTCTTTCGGCGCGCGGAACAGGATCGTCATCGCCCCTGGCGACTCCCGGTCCATGACCCTGATCCCCGAGAAGTGCGAGGGCTACTGCCAGGGCGTGGACGGCCGGGCCGGCCCCAACCTGGCGTGCGAGGGATGCGGGCGAGCCGCGGCGACCCGCATGGACGACTGCGGGATGTGGCAGACGGTGTGGCTGGAGCCCGACGCGGTCGAACGCCGCCCCTCGGGGCTCCCTGCAGGGCGGCCTCCCGACTGGGACGATTTGGAGCGCGCCGAGCACCGCGTCCCACCCGTCGAACCCGACGGGTCGTGGAGCCGCCGCTGGGAGACGGCGGTCGGAGTCATGCTGGCCCACCTTGTGGCGGCCACCGAGGACCGCCCGGTGACCCTCCCCGTCGGTCCCGTCGCCGAGCTGCTCGGCGACGCCGTCGGCCGGTACCTCCCCGCCGGACACGAGACCCGGACCGTGGGACTGGCCGACCCCGGGATCGGCACGCCCCGGCCCCGCCCCGACATTTTCCTCGTCCCCCGCCACCCCCTCACCGGCGCGCCCTGGCGTCCGCCCGGCGAGGAGGGGGCTGTGGTGCCGCTGGACAGCGGGCTCTGGGCGTACCTTGCCCACCCGGGCGAGACCTCGCCAATGCCCGCGACCGGAGTGCTCCCGGAGGGTGTCCTGCGCGACGACTACCCCTTGCCGCCACACCCCTGGTGCTCGCTGACGCCCCACCGCCACGCCTTCGACTACACCCTGGTCAGGCTGCCCGCCGTACGCGGTCCCCGACTGAGCAGGTACCGCGACGCGTACCGCCGGTGACCCGAGTCGGAAGTTCCTCGGCAGACCTCCGCCGCAATCGACCGGCAGTCGGGCCCACATCCGACCGGGTGAGACTCGCCTCTGCATCGCCAGCCGTGGCAGCGCTGAGAGTTGGGCGAACCGCCTAAGGATCTCCGAATGAGGTCACTAGTTGGGCGCACACGGACGCGACGGAGCCGACGCATGTGATCCGAACGAAACGGCATAGCCAGTCGTCGAGGCATCTGAGGACGTTCATTACGGCGTAATGAGGGAGGCCGGAAGGGGCAGAGATAGCTGCTCTGTCTCTGACGTCGTCGATGATGCTCTAGTGGGAGAATCGCCAGTCGAGTGCTGGCAAGCCGCCCACCTCGGCAGTCGAAGAGCCGAGACGCTGCAACGCCAATGGGTCGTCAAGCAGATGAGCGCCGATCTCCCTGCGGCCCTCCACCAACTCGCTTGGGCGATCATCTGCTTGGGATGACTCCGCAACTCGCTCTGAAAGATCGGTTGGAACAATGAGCGGATCGCTCTCATCCGGCACGAGCGTCCCACCGGAAGCAGTCCGGAACGCAAAGAAGCCCTCGCCTTCCCGGATATCGAGATGACAAGGGCTTCTTCTGTTCGGCTTCTTGAAGTCCGTGGCTTCACGCAGCTTCCCGGCCGCTGCGAAGATCACCACCATGACCATCTCGTTCCGCATCGACCGAATCCTCGGTGACCGTCCCTTCGCCGAGGCCGGTGATCCCGTCCTCGCCGTCCATGACGAGGGCCGCGGCCTGCTAGCAGTGGCGGGCACACACGTGGCGGTGGCGGGCATGCACGAGTTCGGCAGAACTGCGCCGGTTGGTGTCTACGGCATCGATGATCTGACCTGCCGAGCGCTTCTCAGTGCGCGCTATCCCGTGCGCACCATGGCTTTCCACCCCAGGCTCCCTCTCCTTGTAGTCGGCACGGGCGATTACGACGGCGGCTACTTCTTCGAAGGGGAATTGCTCCTTCTGGACCTGGAGACGGGCAGCGCCGTGTCGCTCATCGAGCACGAGCTCGGCCGCCAAGTCCTGGGCTTGGAATGGCTCAGCGAACAGGAACTAAGCCTGCTGATGGCACCGCCTGACGACTGGCAGGACAAGGACGCGTGGAAGGCAGGGCACGTCGCAGTGGTGCATCGGCCCGACTGGAGGGTCGTACCACCCCGGTCGATCACCGGATATGACCTGGCCGGACCACGGGTAGGGGCCCCGCGAACCGACCGTAGAGAGGATGCCCGCCAGACGGTTTCCGGTCTGAGTACGAACTGGGTCCCGCGACGCAACGTACGCGCGGTTGAAGAATTGTCCGACGGCAGAATCGTGGCGACGCTCGACGGGGTCCAGTTGGAGTCCTGGCTGCCCTCGGGGCGACGGCAGTGGGCTGTCCGGGACGACGATGGTGGTGGCCGTGACATTGTCCTCGCCGCAGATGAGCGATCGGCCTGGGTTGGTCTGGTGCGGCCACCGTGGGAGGAGCGTGCTCAGGCCGTAGTCCGGCTCGCGCTACAGGATGGGGCGCAGCTCGACTACCACACTCCCGCCGGCCCGGTCTCCCTGGTGCGATGTGCTGACGGCCTGTCTGCCCGCGCACCCGCTGGGCGGAACGGGGAACGGAGCAGGTTGCGCATCCGGCGTGGCAGCCGGATCTACTTTCGGGAAACCATTTCCACGAAGGTCGGGCAGCAGCCTGGACCAGGTGAAGCCTGGCTTGCGGCAGCGGACCTGGGGTCCATACCGGTTGCCGAACGTCCGCGTGAGCCGAGGGGGGCGGAGGTCGATCATTTGTGTCCCACTCCTGGAAGCCAGGTGAGACACACTTCGCCGGCCCCGGCGTGGAGACCGCCGGCGGTGACCTGATTTATGCCGGCACCGTCTATCACGGCCACGGATTGCAGCTCGGCGGCTCGTTCGTCGTACGGCGCACGGTAGCCAGTGAAGAGCCGACTTGGGTCTTTCGGACAGACCGGAAGGCCACGGACCTCGACCAGGACACGGATACCGTCTATGTCACGTACGACGATGGCGAGATCGTCGGACTCGATGTCCGTGACGGCAACGTCCGCTGGCGTCGGCACCTGACTGTTGCCGGAGTACCCGTCGTGGCGACCGCGCTGACCGTTACCGAACCTGGCCGACTGCTCATCGGCACCACCGACGGGCGAATCCTGGACTGCTCGACCGTTTAGGCAGTGCCAATGCTGTCCAGGCACGCTGCGAGCCATGCCGACCGGAGCAGCCCGGTCACGTTGTCGCAGTGCGGCCAGTCGAGCAGGACCGTCTGCCGAGGCCCTGGTCATGGCGTGGGTGTGGTGCGGGTGGCGGTGCCGGGCCGTCCCTGCCGGCGGCCGGCCGCACACCGCCCCAAGGACGCCCGCCCGCTCGCGTCCTGCGTCGTGAAGTTCACCGCGCCGGAACTCGCAGCCGACCAGCTCGTCGGCATCCCCGAGATGGCCCAGATCGGCGGCATCGCCGCCTCTACCCTGCGTGCCTACATCTCCCGGCGCGAAAGCGCCGTCCCCCCGCCCCAGGCCACCATCAACGGCCGCAACTTCTGGGCACGGCCCGTCGCCGAGGACTGGGCCGAACAACGCCGCCGCTCCCCGGAAGCCGTCGCAGCAACCCTCGCCGCCGGCGAAGACGACTTCCTGTCCCTCAGTGCCACGAGCATCCGCGAGCGCTTCACCCGCACCTTTCTCAGCGTCCTGTGGGAGCGGCCCCACCGGCGCAAGCGCTGGGCCATGCGCTACCGCACCGAGGCCGCGGTCCACCAGGTCGCCGACGAACTCGCCTTCAACGTCGCCACCGGCATCGACGAGATCATCAACCCCTACGACCTGGCCACCACCATCCGGCACGCCGTCCTCGAAGAATTCGCCACCGGGCAGGAACTCGACAGCAGCGTCAGCCCCGGCGAGCCGTCCCTCTTCTACGGCATCACCACACCGGTGGCCCGCATGCTCGACTGGCTCATCCGCCACCACCCCGGAGTTGCCCAGCACACCATCGGCGAAGTCATCGGCGACGGCGAACGCCGTCTGAACATCCCCCGCGACGTCAGCGCCGAGTCCCTGCGCACCGCCCTGTCGCTCGACGGGAAGCTCGAGAGGCAGAGGTTGCACGCTTTCCTTCACAGCGTTTCTGCCACCAACCACGGCCCGGTGACCGACCGCGCCCTCGCTGCACCTCGGGCCGGGGCCGCTGCAGCATCGCAGCGGCCCCGTCGTGTGGCCGGTCGGTCCGCCGTCCTGGTGGCGGTTTCCCCGTTCCGGCCCTGATGAGAGGAGCGTGTGGGCACGATGGGCCCTTCAGCAGTGTCTTGAAAGGGGCGGAGGGTGGGCGGCGCGGTGCAAGGGCCGGTCGTAGGGGAGCGGTGGGGCTACCGGGTGTCCCCTCATCACGGACCGGTCAGCGAGGTTGAAGTGCTGAAGATCGGCACGAATCGGCCGCTTCGAGTGAAGGTGCGGTTCGTCGCTGTAGAGGCCGAAGACCGACAGGAGTGGGTGTCGCCTGCCCGGCTGCGCGTGCGCTGGGAGAAATGCGAAGCCTGGCTCGAGGCGGAGCAGACATGGAACGAACTGATCCGTGACTGTCCCGAGGACGAAGACGCCGAACTCATTGCAGTCAGTTTCGTGTTCGATAACTGTCCCAAGGACGACATGGTCGGACTGGAAGAGTCAGGCCGAGAACGCGGCCTGCTCTACGTCTACGACCCCGCCCGGCTCGCGACGCGTCTCGGCATCATGCAGGACGTGTTCACCTCCGATCCACGCGCTCGCGTCGACGCTGACGGAACCGTCACCGCCCCATGGCCCACCACCCTCGACATCGCCCGCCGCCTCGCCGCCCACCACGCTGCAGAGTTGGTTGCCGCGCTCGCAAGACAGGAAGAACGCGAGCGGCAACGCGCGATCCACGGCCAGTACTACCCCGGGCGCGGCCGGAACGAGGGCAGCTTCATCTCGCCCGAAATCTGCATCGAAGTGGACCGCACCTACAGACCGGGCCGGGACCTGGTCCGCGCCTGGTGCGGGGCCGAAGCAGTCGATCAGTTCGCCGAGCTGGCCGCGCTGCGCCATGAAGTCGCTCGCATCGGCGGCGTGGCCGAGGCAGCCATTTGCGCCCTCCGCGAAGCAGGGCAGACCGCCGCGGCCCAGCGACTGGAACGCGAGCTGGGTGTCCCCGCCGCTCTCCTGCGAGAGGCACGGGCTCACCGCGACTGACCCCCGCACCGGACCGTACGACTTGGCGAAGGACCGCGATGCGCATTCCGAACGAGCCGGCGGATCTCATGACGCAGATCCGGCACGCCGGCGGAACCCTACGGATCACCGACCCACCCCCTGCGCAACGCGCTCGACTACGCCGCCTGGTTCATGCCGCCCAAAGCCGGAGCCTCGTCCCGCGTGATCACGACCTGCGATGCCAGGGACGGGACAAAGGAGACTTCATCCTCACTCTGGTTCCGGGCGCCGGCGCACCACGGCCTCGCCACCAGCCCGTGCCCGTCCCCGATACGCTCCAGGGCGCCGGCCTGCATCCAGAGGTCCACCAAGCCGACGTACCCGTCTGCCCTGGCTGCCAGGATCGGGCCAAACACATCCTGCACGCCCTCGCGCTAGCCGCCGAAAGCAAGGGCTATCAGGTAGCTGCCTCAACTCCCCCGACCCCACTCTCACCATCACGGCCGACAGCGACGTCTTCGACCTGCACATGACGGAATCAACCGAATCCGTCCCCGACCCAGTCAGCGTCCAGTACTCCTGGCAGCGCGTGACCGCACACACCACCCAGCCCTCTCACCAACCGGACCTGCTCCTCGCCCACGACTGGGGCCATCGCGGGCGCCGCCACCAGTGGGGTGACCGAAGCCGCTGGCAACTTGAGGACAAGCTCCCCCACCTACTCGCCGAAATCGACCACAGGGCCCGCGCCAACGCAGAACGGCGCACGGAGCAGTAAAGAAAGGAGGAAGAGACCCGACAACAGTGGGAGGCCGCCATGGAACAAGCCCGCACGGCGCTCATCCACGCCCACCGCACCACCACCTTGGCCGCCCAAGTCGATGCATGGCACGAGGCGCAACGCATCCACGCCTACTGCGACGCCCTTGAGGAATACCTGGAGAACGGTCGTTCCGGCAACGCGGAGACAGTCCGGCAATGGATCAACTGGTGCAGAACCCATGCTGCCGGACTCGACCCTTTGCCTCGACTTCCCGGGATGCCGGACGACCCCCGCACCACCCCCGAGGACCTACGGCCCTCCCTTCGCGGCTGGAGTCCCTACGAACCGAAACGGCGCTAAGGGAATCCGCGGGAGGCGCTCATGCCATCACGCGAGCTGGCGGACCGAGACATGCGGCTGGCCGTCCTCGTTCTTGTCACCAGCTGCGCACATGAGCCGCCCGCCGGGCACGAGGAGCGCCTGAAAAGGCCGCATGCGCCGCCTCCTCAAGATCACCTGCACGAAGGACCTGTGGGAACGCACCAGCCGGAACCGCACGAGAGCGTCGACTCGCACGAGGACGCCAAGCCCCGCAACCTGGGTGGCGCCGCTGGTGAGCGCGGGCTGGTGGAGATCACGCTCACCGGTTCCCAACTGGTGGACTACCTCAAGAGTCTGGAGCAGGACATCAGCGGCGGGGCCTTCGCAGACACCTCCGTCGAGCCGATGTCGCGGCGGATGTACGAGGCGATCGCCCCAGTGGTCGACCGGATCGCAAAGGGCACCCCGCCGACGGAGCTACCCGCCGCCGTCATCGACGACGCACAGGGCCACCGCTTTGGATAGTGGCCCTGATGCGGCGCTGGTTCTCAGTTGGTGGTCTTCGTGAAGTTCTGGTTGGTGGTGTTGGTGCCCCCGGGGCTGTTGATGTTGTTGTTGGTGCTGATGTTGTTGAACATCGTGAAGATGCCGTTGAGGTTGATGGGGAGGAGCGATCCACCCCCGCCGTTGCCGCCGTTGCCGCCGTTGCAGGTTCCGCCGGTGACCGTGGTCGGGTCGTTGTCGGAGGCCGCGGAGCTGCCGCCGCCGGAGACGCTGGCCGTGTTGGTGAAGCTGCAGGGTGCGCTGGCGGTGACGAAGATGGTGACGGCGATCGGCGGGTAGCTGGCACCTGCCGCGAGCGCGTCGGAACGCGTGCAGGTGACGGTCTGCCCTGAGATGCCGCAGGACCATCCGGTCCCGGAGGCGCCCGTGGGAGTGACCCCTGCGGGCAGGGTGTCCGTCACGGTCACGGTGCCTGCCGTCGTGCCTGAGCCGGCGGCGTTGGACACGGCAATCGTGTAGCTGCCACTCCCGCCTTGGGTGAAGTTACCGGTGTGGGACTTGTCGATGCTCAGTGCCGCGGCCGGCGGGGCCTCGATGGTCGTGGGATCGGTGGCGGTCGCGTGTTGGCTACCGCCGCCGGTGGCCGTGGCGGTGTTGACGACATTCGCCGGGGCGTTATCGGCGACGTCCACGACGAGCGTGATCGCAGGGAATTGTGCGCCGGGCGCCAGGTCGTCGACCCTGACACACCTCAACGGGGTTAGGTCGCAGTCCCAGCCGGTGCCTGAGATGCTGGTTGCCGTGAGACCGGTGGGAAGGGCATCCTCGACAAAGACCGGCTGAGTGGTGGCAAAGTCCCCGGTATTGCCCACGACGATGCTGTATTCACCCGCCTGTCCCTGGACGAAGTTCCCCACGTGGCTCTTCACGATGGACAGCTGCGGTACCGCCTGCGCCGACGCGGGACTCGCGACAAGAGGAAGCGCAACGCCCAGCCCCACTACCGCCAGGCTGGTCACCAACCGCCTCAGCCGATGAAAACTCATATGCCTTCTTCTCCTCTGGTGTGATGTCCGCGACGCTGATTCGGATCCGCTCCACGTACAGAGAGAGCACGCGCGAGCGGAAGATCATGCGGATGCCTGCACCACCAACGCATGAAGAAGGCGCGGATAACGGCAACGCCCCCCGCTTCACCCAATCGCCCGAGGACACCGCCGCCGCGCCAACGGCCTTGCCCCCGACGACCCGTCCGACTCGTAAGCAGCCGCACCGGTCGACCTCATGCTTTCCGCACTGACCATTGAGCCCTGACTGACCGCGCCCGCTACCCCAGTGATTTCACCGCACCCAGGACGGACGTGCGCTGGTGCGGTGCCATCACTGGGATTACCGGGCCTATTGGGGCCACTGAACCAGCCATACGAATACCGCACGGTTCGAATGACGCTCCCTGCCAGCTGGAGCCTCCGGCTGGGCCGCGGCGAAGCGCGAGGCGTACGCCAATGACCAGGGTGCCGCTGCTTCGTTGGTTGCGGGTCACGGCTCGGACGAACCGTTCGAAGGCGGACCAGGACCCGGCCGAGTGGCTCCCGCCCGCGTCCGACCAGTACTGCCGCTACATCGGCGAGTAGATCGGCACCAAGCTCCGCTGGGGCCTGGCGGTCGACAAGGCCGAGCTCGATGCGCTCAAGACCTTCGCCGACGGCCCCTGCGAGGAGACCGTCATCGACCACCGGCCGGCCCAGTAGAGCTCCAGCACCATCAGGTCGTGCAGCGGCGGTGACCCGGTGCCCTCCAGGGCGTTGATCAACCGTGACGACGTACACGCTGGGGATCGAGGGCGGCCCGCTGGACGGCGGGGCGGCGACAGTGGATGCCGACGACGACGGTCGGCCGCCCTACCGGCAGTGCTGGAACGGTGCCGTGTACGTACGCGAGCTGTTCGGACTCGAGCCTCACGACCCCCACTGGCACTACTGCCATCGGGGGCCGAGTCCAGACTGACGCCCGCGGGGCCGAGCAGTCTGGCCCGGGGGCGGCGTGCGTCAGCGACTGGCCTCGCCCGGGCCGCTTGATGGTTCGGCGGGACGACCCGAGGGCCCTGTGCCTGGCTCTACGTCTGAGCCGGGGATGCCGTCCCCATCTGCTCACGCACTGCGGCTTCGAGTTCTCACTGCAGATCGGACCCGTTCCACCGGCTGTGTGGCGAACGAGCTGGACAGGCCCTCGGGTGTGGCCAGCAGCAGGACCCGCTCCAAGGCCCGGCCGGCACGGAGCGCCCGGCCCAGCACCGCGCGTACGCCTTCGGCCCAGGATTCGCCCAGCCCGGGACGACCGTGACGGCCCACATGCCGAATCGCCGTGACCACGGCCAGCGGCCCTGCCAGCCCCATCCCGTACATGAGCGCGCTGGGAGGGCGCGCCGCAGCGCGCTTTGAAAGAGGCTGGGCCAAACGCAGTAAACGAACCCTGGTAGCAGGAAGTGCATGGTCATGAGTCGCTACGTTGTTGTCGCATAGTGACCGCTATTTGTGTCCACGAAGCCCAGTGACCATCAGGCTACGTCTCGTCCACCGCGTGGTGGGCTGACGGAGGAGGTCGAGCCATGCCGTCACATAGGACGGGTCCTGCGGTCGCCGGGGAGGTGACCCTCACCGGTTCCACCACTGGAGTGCCGGACCTCATCGTGGAGGCTCACCATGTCACCGGCCGGGGCCGCTCGGCCAGGCTTGCGTCAACGGTCTCCGGCAGCGACGGCGCATTCCGCATCCGCATCCCCGTGCCACCGTGGCATCTGTCGTCGCGGTTCTGCCTCCCCAAGTGGGACGTGCAGGTTGTTGTGCTCGCACCCGAAGCGGCGGGCTCGGATCGGAACCGGCGGATGGTCTTCTCGTCGGAGATCCGCCGTGGGGTGGTGTCCGATGAGGAGTTCCGTATCGGACTCTCCCCCGACGTGCTCAAGGCGGCCGGGATTCCGGTGCCTACCGCGGTGACCGCTCCGGCGGAGACTGTCGCGGAGGGGATCGAGGCCACCTACGAGCACGCCAAAGTCATCCAGGATGCCAGCGACAGCATCTTCACGGCGAGGTTCGACTCGGTCGCCACTCGCCGCACGATGTATCGGGACGGCGTGCGCGAGAGACTCCGGGCCGAGTTGTCGGCGGTGTCGGATTCCGAGCGGGCCTCCGGGCGCTTCGTATCTTCCGACGACGAGATCGAGACGGTGCATCGCACCGCGGTCGCCGCGGACGTCTCCACGCTCGTCGACACGGAACTGGACCCCGAAGTCGGGACGCAGGTCGGTAAGATCCGCCGACCCAGCAGATTCCTGCTCACGAAGGACGCGGCCGACGCAATCTTCGAAGGAACGAATCAGCTGACTACCCTCACCGAGGAGGAGCTCGAGCAGGCGCTCGGAGTAGCCCTCGACAAGCCTCCGGCCGTCTACCGACGGCACTTGGAGCCCGATCCATGCCGCCCACGGAACGACGCCGATCGTTGCCTCGACGTCACGGGGGCGTCGGAGGGGCAGCCGGGCGGCGAAGCGCCGGACGAGGGTCCGTCCGACGACGACACGATTGAAGGGCCGTCGCCCGTCGAGGACGGGCCGGTTGTCGGTGGCAACGTGGTCTTCGACAGAGACCGGGCTGTCGCCGCACTGTTCGATCGTCAGGTGCCTCCGGAGCATCCTGTGGAGTTCGCCGGGGGCACCGAATTCGAAGGTCCGCTCACGGCCGGGGGAGTCTCGGATGCGATCAGCGGCGTCCAACTGGCTCCCGGTCCGGCCGACGTCCCGGCGTTTCACGACTTCCACGACTTGCAGGTGGCCTTCGAGCCGGTGTGGCAGGAGGCGCTCGACGACCGCTTGCTGGGCGACGTCGAGGCTGCCTACGAACAGATCGTCGAGCGGGGTGGTGAGCCGGCAGTCAACGAGATCGGCGGACTCCTGGCCACTCAGCCGGTCCGTTTCTTCGACAGGCTCCTTGACAGCATCTGGGACCTCGGAACCGCCGCCGACTCCGAGGTGCCACCAGCGGTCGCCTCTGCCGTCTATATCTCGCTCGAGGAGTGGCGTGCCCTGCCGCCAGCTTCACGCACGCACCTGAGCTCTCTGGCCACGCGTATCCAGCAGCTCCGCGAGCGGGTCATCGCCGCGCTCAACCCCGACGACATCCCCAAAATCGACGTGTTCGACATCGGCGAGCTGGTTCGCGTCGCGAACACCAAGGCCTCGATCGCCTTGCGGGCGCAGATCCAGCTGCTGACGTCCGACGCCGAACGGCTCGTCGCCCATGGCCGCCGGCTCCTGCTCGACACCGAGGCGAACAAGCCGTTCCGGCCCACGCACGACATCATCGACCGGCTGCGAGCCGCTCGTGGGAGCTCCTACCCGTTCCGGTTCTTTGCTGCCAGCGCGCGCCACCGGAGCGTGAACTTCGGTCTCATGGTGACCTACCGTCAGCGCTGGAGCCCCGTCTCCTACCAGGTGGGCGAGCTAGTGAGCACTATCCCGCTCGCGCCGAAGGAGATCCGCCGCTTCTCCAAGCGCACCGTCCTGAAGACGAAAAGGGCGCAGCACGAGGTCGAGTCGAACCTCATCTCCCGGCGGATGGAGTCGGAGGAACGGAGCCGGGCAGAGGCCGAGATCGTGGCCCGGGCCGCTGCCAAGACCAACTTCGCGATGTCGCAAAGCGGCACGGTCAGCGTCGGTAAGGATGCCGTGGGCGGCAGCGCCACCACCACGTCCACCTTCACCCGCGACGCTGAGCAGCATTCGCAGTCCGTGAAGAAGGAGTTCCGCGAGGCGATCCTGAAGAGCGCGGAGGAGTATCGCAACGAACGCAAGCTCGAGGTCACCACCGAGGAGGTCTTCGAGTCCGAGTTCACGGAGTCCGGTGAGATCCAGAACCCGAACGACGAGATCCCGGTCACGTTTCTCTTCTACGAGCTCCAACGGCGCTTCCGCGTTTCGGAGAAGCTGCACCGCCTCCAATCGGTGGTACTCGTTGCCCAGGAAGTGCCGCCCCCCTCGGCCATCGATGCCGCGTGGCTTGTTCGCCACGACTGGATCCTGAACCGGGTCCTGCTCGACGACTCCTTCAACCCGGCGCTGGGCTACGCCTCCACGTCGGTGATCAGCGAGGAGGTCGTGCTCAAGGAAATGCGGCAGGCCCTGCTCCGCCACCGCAAACTCGTGGAAGAGCTGAAGGAGGACGTGGAGGACCGGCGGGCGGGGGCCGGCTTGCGCTACTCGGCCCTGCAGCGCCAGATCGAGCGCACGGCGTCGTCGGCGGGATCCGGCGGCGGCGGCCTGTTCGGGGGGCTCGGCAAGCTCGTTGGCGGTCTCTCGGTCGTCGGCGACCTCGTCCAAGGCGGGCTGGACCTGCTCACTGGCGGGAAAGGGGGTCCGTCCGAGGCCGCGCAGATCCGCGAGGGTGCAGCGCGTGACGCCTACGACCGGGAACGACGGGAAGAGGAACAGCTAGCGTCACGTTTGCAGAACGCGCTGTCGTCGCTCGAGGCGATGCAGCGCCAGTACACCGAACGCCTCGCCAGCCACCTCACTCAAGTGGCACAGGTCGAACGGCTCTGCACACACGTCGTGCAGAACATCGCGTTCTACATGCAGGCGATCTGGGCGCACGAACCCGACGATCAGCGCTACCTTCGCCTGCGGAACGTACCCGTTCCGGTATTCGAGAAGGACAAAGCCGCGCGCCGCTACACGTTCGACCCGAATGCCCTTCGCGTGGCAGTTGACCGGCCGATGGCGGGACTGCGCCCGTTCCACGTGAGGACCGACCTCGGCCTCTTCAACCCGCCGGCTCAGCCGCAACAGGTCGAGACCAAGCCGCTCTCCGAGGTGGCCGACATCGGTCGGCCGGTCGGGTTCCTCGGGAACTACATGATCTTTCCGATGATCGAGTCGAACCCGATCACCGAGTTCATGATGGATCCCTACGTCTCGCTCGCCGAAGGCGAGTACGGCGTCTCCGATCCCGATCCCCTCGGCAACATGACCCTCGAGGAGTTCGCCGAGTATGTCTGCTGCCTGAAGAAGCACTTCGAGGACCTTGAGGAGGGGGACACCGACGGCGACGACGTCGGTGAAGGCGACGGGCGCCCGTCCTTCGAGGACCTGAAGCCCGACCTGCGGGACACCTTGCGTGACCTGCTCCAGCGGTCGTTACGGAACGACGAGGAGATCGTGGTGCCCTCCGCCAGCCTCTACATCGAAGCGCTCCCGGGCGCGCACTCGGTAATGGAGAAGTTCAAGCACCTGCACCGCCAGATCGACGTGAAGGCAGCGCAGGAGCAGCTGAGGCGGGTGGCGGTCGACAACGTCCGCCGCGCCCAGCGCATCCTCGACGGCGACCTCGAGGACCCCGACATCGAGGCGAAGTACGTGTTCGAGGGGGACGGGGCCGTGATTGCCCCGGCTCCGGGCCCTGGTGGCGCGTAGCGGATGACTGGGATGGGCGACGAGCAGTGGCCTGCGGACACGGCAGATCCCGCCGAGCCCTCGGCCGCCGGAGGCCTACCCGTGCCGTGGCGGCGGCCGAGTGCCTCGCCACGCCCCGGCCAGGGCGCGAAGGACCCGTACTTCGATCGCCTCGGCACGCTCATGGCCGAGCTCGACGACACTGCCCGCGGCCTCGGGAACCGCGGCACCGACATCTTCGCGGCGCGTCGGAGCGGCACTCTGCTCGCACAGCAAGCGAAGTCCTGGGAAGAGCTCCACAGGCTCGTGCGTCGCGAGCTGTCCAGCAGCCAGTACACCCGAGACGAGCGATCGGCGAAAGAACTGATCGATGCGGCTGGGAACGCATACAGCCGCCACCACGGCGGAGCCGAGGCCGAATGGCGGTTCAAGCTCGGCATGGAGGAGGAGTATCGCCGAGGGAGGATGGAAGCCCGCCGCGAGCGCGCCGGGCGGATTGCGAGAGAGCTCGAACACGTCGAGGAGCTCGAATACGAGGAGTTCCTCCGCCAGCTGGAGTTCATCCGCAACCTGCCGGACCTTCGCCTGATGCGGGTCGATACCCGTCAGATGACGAGCAGCCTCTTCCGCATGAGCGGCGCCGCGCAGCCGATCCAGGAAGCCGCCGAAGCGCTCGACTTCGTGAAGCCCTACATCGACGTCGCGCTCGACTTCATCCCCGTCGTCGGGCAGATCAAGGCGATCGCCGAGGTAGCGATCGGTCGTAATCTCCTCACTGGCCAGGAGCTCACGGTGTGGGAGAGAGGACTCAACGGCGCGCTCTTGCTCCTCCCATTTGCTAAGGGGGCGTTCGGTATCGCGAAAGCGGGCATTGGGACGGCCGGGCGCGCCACGTCCAGGGGGATGCTCCGCCTCGCGGCGCTCGCCCATCAGGTGGCGGGGAAAAACATCGCCCCTCGCGCCCTCCACCAAGGGGTGAAAGGGCTGTCGCGGATCGACCCGCAGACCCTGCAGACCGTGGCGAACATCGCGCCTGGTACTACGCTGACGGCAGGCCAGAAGGCCGCGCTGGGCGAGGTGGCCGAGGTGTTCGGTGGTCTGGAGACGGGCGGCCGCCTGGGGGCCGCGAGCGGGGTCATCGAAGAGGGACGCGTGCTCTCCCGGACCAGGAGCCCCGTAAGCACGGCCAAGGCGTCCGCGCCAGCCGTGTCAGCCGAGGCGACAGCCTTGCGGACAACGTCCGAGGCTGCCCAGCCACTGATCCACACTGGCTACCGCCCCGACGCGATCCTCGCGCTTGAGAAGCAGGGCGTGAAGGTTACCTCGAAGCTTGCGACGCAGCTCGCGGAGCTCGGCGACACCGGCCGCGATTTCCTCAACCTGTTCCATCAGTCGTCGGGTTTCCACCGGGTGATCCAGGATCTCTCGCTGGGCGGGAAGAAGGCCGACGGCGCGAAGTTCGCGATGCGCTACGCCACCCAGGAATCCGACATCCTCAAGAAGGTCCGCGCGGACCCCATGCTGATCCACTTCGAGTGGCAGATCTCGAAAACCACCGGCAGGTCCGCCCGCGAGATCGACCTCGTCGTTCGAGGCGATGGCGGGATCGGCGTCGGGCACACCGTCTACACGGAGCTGAAGAACTGGACGGCGAACAGCCTCCATGCAGCAAAATACAAGAAGCTGCCTCGGCAGTTCATCCGCGACCTAGCGCTCCTCGATCCCGCCGCCGCAGGGAGTGGCGAGGTCGGCAAGGCCGTCCGCTGGGTGTTCAATCGGGCGAAGATCCCGAAAAAAGGCACGGTCATCGAAATCTTTCTCGAGGCAATCCAGAGCGATCGGTACCTGCGCTCCCGGTGGGGCACCGATAATCAGCGGATCGGCGAAGCACTCGACTCCCTGATTACTCTCTGGCCCAAGTGATCGCCGCCTTTGTAAAAGTCGCGATGCTGACTCCATGTCTTCTTTGGAGTAATTGAGCGAGCCTCCAGTGGGGCCATCACGTCCCGCGGTGGGGCAGTGCTTCTCAACGGGCTTGACCGGAGAGCTCTGCAGTAGGCCTGGTCGATCTGCGCCTCCGGGGCCCCGGGGCGGCTTGAACGAGTGCGCAACTGCGACCACCTTGCCGAGAATCGCCGCGTTGTCACCTGGGATCGGCACGCCGGGTTGTGGGGCACCAGCCACACTCGGCCGTCTTCGCGGCGCAGACCCTTGACTGTGGCCTCGCCGTCCAAGAGTGCAGCGACGCGATTTCGGCCTGCGGGACGGGAGTGTGCGGCGTACGTCGCACGCGCCGCCTCGCGTCGAAGGTGTCCTGCAGATGTCGCCGGATGCTACTGATCGGGTGACAGCCACGAATGACGGCGAGTCGGCGACCCCTGTGACCACCGACGTCATTCACGGTGTCCTCCGAGCCTGAATCCTCTGGGCCAGGCAAGAGGGAGGAGCATGGGTCCAGTCCCATGGAGACGAAGCGCCCCGCACGTGCTGATCGCGGTCTCGGCTGGTCTTCTAATCGTGGCCACTGTCTCCTGGCATCGTCTGGCCGCCTTGGCTGCCGGCATTCAGATTGTCCCGCTCCTTCTTGTGCTCGCTGCCGCGGCCTGTGCCGCAGCGGCTGGCAAGCTGTACCGGCGCACGCGGCCGCAGCAGGACAGTCACTCTGCACCGTCGATCCGCTGGTGGTGGGCAGCGCTGGCATTCGCGGCTGTGGCGGCCGCGGTGTGGATCACTACTGCCCTGCTGATGCCTCAGACCGACGGCATCCGACCGAACCAAGAACGGACAAGGCAGCGGATCGACGTCGTGCGCACCTCCCTGGCTGCCGGGGCCGGCGTGGGCGCCGCTGTCACGGTGCTGCTGGCGTTCCGTCGGCAGCAGCACCACGAGAGGGCCACCGAACAGACCGAACACGACGCCACCGAACGGCGCTTCACCGAGCTCTACACCAAGGCCGTCGAACAGCTCGGAAGCCCACGGGCCCCCGTCCGTCTAGGCGGCCTGTACGCACTGGAACGGCTCGGTCAGACCGCCCCAACCCACCGCCAGACCATCGTGGACGTCATCTGCGCCTACCTCGCATGCCCTACACCCCGCCTCCGGACTCCACCCCGAGAGGCGAATCGCGGCTGTCTCAGGCTCGGCATGCCGCCTGGGTGCTCCTTCGCGGCAAGGCGAATGCCCAGCGGCGCCAGGAACTGCAGGTGCGGTTGACTGCCCAGAGCATCCTTGCCACTCACCTCCGTGATACCCGCGCCCCGGACCAGCGAGAGCTCGTTCCACCCAACGAGCTCTTTTGGGAGGGCAGTCGCATCGACCTGAACCACGCCACCCTCATCGATTTGGACTTCCGTCACTGCCACCTGGCGCGGGCGGAATTCAGGGATGCCACGTTCGCCGGCGTCGCTGCCCTGTTCCATGACGCGACCTTCGATGACGTAGCCTCGTTCTCGAACGCGACCTTCGAAGGCATCGCCGTGTTTACGGGCACCACCTTCCAGGACTTCACCATGTTCCCTACCACCACCTTCAACGCCGCCGCCTGGTTCAGGGGAGCAACCTTCGACGGCGACGCCAACTTCGAGTACGCGACCTTCGGCGGCGACACCTCGTTCAGGAACGCGACCTTCGGCCGCGATACCCAGTTCACCGGTGCCCGGCTAACACGCCTGGTGCCGCCAGAGGACAACCAACTGTCCCACGACTGGCCGTCAGGCTGGACCGTCCGGCCCGCCCCCGGCGGTGGGGGGATCCTCCAAAAAGAGGACACCGAGAGACATGCGGCGCCCTAACTGCGCTTTGCACCCTGGGTCAGAGGGAAAGGAGATCTGGGCCGAGACGGTGTGTCCCTTACCTGATCGGGTGATAGCGCCACACCTGTTGCGCGGTAGCGTCCTTCGCGCTGCTGCTGAGCTGGAAGATGCGCGCGACGGCGGCGGGGTCCTCGGCGTTGGCGCCCAGACCGTAGACGGTTTCGGTCGGGAGGGCCACCATGCCGCCGGCGCGCAGCACACCGGCCGCCTTCTCGATGTCACTGAGCTTCTTCAGCGTTGCCGCCAGGACTTGAGGCGCGCGACGCCGCGTTCGACCGGTGGCGGTGCCGCGGCCAAGGCCCGGTTGACGGTCTTCTCGGTGAGGGTGAGTTCCTGTAGGGGTCTGCGTTTGATGCCCGTGGTCACCCAGGGGCCGCCGCCCTGGTAGGCGAGATCGGCCAGGATAGGGACGCCCTGGCGCTCGCAGATGCGGATGATCCGGTGGGTGCGGGCCGCGGTCAGGTCGTGGGCTCGGCCCGGCAGCGCGGGTGAGAGCCACACCAGCCGGCCGGCCGGATCCGTGACCACCTGCACGTTCACTCCGTGGCGCCGGTGCTTGCAGGAGTAGTCGGCCCGGCTGTCGCCGACCCGGTCGCACTCGGCGAGGGTGCCGTCCAGCAGGACGAAGTCCGCCTCGGCCTCGCGCAGGAACTTCAGCAGACCCGGGGCGCGTTCGGCGAGCAGGTGGATGACCGCGCTGGTGTAGGCGTGAGCGGTGGACTCGCTGATCCCGAACCCGGCAGCGATCTTCGCCAGGGTGGTGTGTTCGCGCAGGTACACCAGTGCACCATCGCGCGCTGAGACGGGCGGAGCTTGCAGCGCCGGTCACCCTCGCGGGTGGCGACAAGCATCGTGACCCCACTCCACGAGCGCATGGGGCCGGTCGAGTGCGGCAGGATAGATAACCAACGAGGCCCCCGAGCAGCGTGGTTGAGACGTCAGACATCTCCATCAACAGCTCGGGGGCCTCGCTCGTTGCACTTCGCAGGCCGCCACCTTATCGGTGGTCAACTCGAAGAAGCTCAGTGAGCCTTTTTCAACCGCACTCCCGGTGACGATGTGGGGCGGTGATGGACTCAATGTGTTTTTGGCAGAGTTGACGGAAGATTCTCGTGTGGGTGAACGGTGCCCGAACCTCGTGTTCCTTGGAACGAGATCTGACGGTCTCAGCCAAGCGCGTGGGATCCCATGACCAACGGACATGGGGGGCTGCACCATCCATTCCCCGGCGACGAGTGCTTCGGAGTCAGAACTAATCACGCTCCCGGAGAGGACATCGACCTCGCCTTGGAGCTGCGCGGCTTCCTGGAGGCGGATTCGCTGAGATGACCCAAGGTGACTGACCGCTCGCATGCACCACGCCACGTACAACTCATGCCCACCATGACCCCGATGGCGCAGCCGGTTTGGGAAGAGGTCTATCTTCTCGGACATGGATCATCAGGGAGATTTTCGTCGGGCAGCGCTTGAATTGGGCATCCCGGACGACGAGGTCAGCAGGTTCAGCCAGCACCTTCGTTTGGCGATCGGGTTGTCCGGGGGTGGCGATGGTTCTCCGGTCGGGCACATCGGTGGGTTTCCCCGGCTGCCGGTGGGCATGAAGTGGCCGTCCGCCGGGGACATTCCGCTGCCGTTGCTCCTTTCCGTCGATTGTGGGGCGCTGCCGAGGGTCGACGGCTTCGACCTGCCGGCGGACGGGACGCTGCTCTTCTTCGTGCACCAAGAGATGGACTTTGGCGAATTGGGGAATGATCCGGGGCAGTACGCGCGAGTCGTATATGTACCGGACGGCACCGAAACCGCGGTCGCGGAACCCCCCAACTCCGCGTGTGTCAGCGAGCAGATCGACGTCTGCGCCGAGCTCAGAGCCGATCTGCCCCTTTGGCTCGAGGAGGGCGACGAGGACTGGCACGAGTTCTGGGAGGATCTCGAGTGGGACGACATGTCGCCCTTCCAGCAGCAGTTGGCCCGGTACATGGAGCGTGAACTGCCGCACCTGGACGAACTTCGGTCTCTGGCCCACGGCCTCTGGTCGTCCGGCGCCTACCTCGTCATCGGCGGCTATGCCGATGACGAGGCGACGGTCGGCAGCATCTTGGCGAAGACCCCCGCGAAGGGACAATGGTTTGCCTATCCGGACGAGGACCGGCTCCAGCTGGCGAGCGAATGGATACCGCTCGCCAATGAAGCCCGGGTCTACGCGGAGTACTACACAAAATACATGATCCGCCACGACGACCTGGCCGCAGCTCGGTGGGACAAGGCGCTAACCGTGACCATTTTCGACGCCCCGTGACCATTTCGACGCACCTCACCGCACCCGCGACACAATCGCGGCCCCGAGTCGTCGTCCGTGGTCAGGACCAGCCGCAGCCGGGGCACTCCGTCCCTGCACATGCCTGCACCGTACGACTGCTGCGGATGGCTGCCGACCACCTGATGACCTCAGCGAAGCGGGTCTCCGTGTGCACCACTGGCAGACCCGACGAGCGTCGTGGTCAGCGGGTGCCCGCCTCGGCGCGCGTGTAGAACGCGGCGAGTTCGTGGGGGTTCTTGGTGTAGACATCGATCTTGCGGACCATGCCGTCCTCGACCTGGTGGATCTCAACCATGGTCAGCGGGAACTTTTCACCGGTGGTGTGGGCTGTGAGCGTTCCGGTGAGCGTTCCGATGACGCCGGCCGGGCCCTCGAAGACCTCGGCATCGGTAATGGCGACGTTGGCGTAGCCCATCATCGCGGCGAGGATCGACTGCACGAACACCTCGCGGCCCTGGTGCACGCCGCCGTAGGGGAGCTGGTTCGGCTCATCGACGATCACCTCGGGGCGAGCTTTGCCAGGACACCCGGCACATCGCCCTTGCTCAACGCGTAGTACAGCCCTCGCACGACATCCGCGGGGCTCTCCGTCACCGTCTCGATCTGGTTGCTCATCCGGTGTGTCCTGTCAGTGTTCAGGTGCTGCCGACCGGGGCGCGTGCGTCCTCGCACCGGTCGGGCCCCGGAGGGACCGGGGCACGCACCATGCAACGCGAGACGGCCGTGACGGGGGAGTCCTTGCTGTGAGGCCGCGTGCGGTGCCGGGGTTCTGTTTTCGTGGCGGCGCAGGAGTTCCGCGCAGCCTATGCCGAGGGCGCGGCCGGGTGAAGCGCGAGCGCGCGACGCGTCTGCTGGCCGACATGATCACGCGGCTCGAGGGTGGCGGCTGGCCGCTGGGCCTGGCGGAGGAGGTGTACGTCTTCGGGTCGTACGTGCGCGGGGCGCTGGTACCGAACGATGTCGACGTCGTCATCGAGCACGGCACGGACAAGCGCTGGCTGGGCGAGTCGCTGGATGCATCGAAACGGGCGTGACTCGTACGTGGGGATGAGGCAGGCCCTGCGGGGGCCGGACCCCGGGGATCTCCTTCCAGTTCCGTGGTCGCAGCAGCCTGTTGGACGAGGGCTTCGAGTTGTTCTTGCTCTGGCGGAAGGGCGAGCCGTTCTCCCTGGCTCGCGAGCGCCTTACCTCCCTGACAGCGGACCCGGAAGCCGGGCCTGCACCCAGGGACCACATGATCACAGAGTTCGAGGGGCTGGAGAGCCTGGTGCCGCGCCCGGCGCGGATCGAGCTGTTCCGCCGGCACGTAAGGCCAGCTGGACCATCCGAGTCCGCCCCGCCTGCGGCGGGGCGGACTCACAGCCAGGAAACCTGGGCCAGCCGTGAGATCCTCTCCACCATGTTCGAGAGCGAGCGCAACCAGCGCGCGATAGCAGGCGTCGAGGCCCACGTTCGCGACTTCTTCACCGGCCACACGATCACGGTTAGCGGCTACGACCTGGGACCTGGACGAAGGGAAGCAGTTCCAGACCTCAAGATCCTCACCGTCAGCCCAGGACCGCGCGCCGACAGCTGGGCCTACATCACCGCCGGCTGCTGGTCCACGGTTGAGATGGACGGCCACGGCCTCGAATTCGTCCTCACCGCGCCCGTCCGCGACGAACGCTCCGCTGATCTCCTGGCCATGACCGCCTACTACCACGCCGATCACCACCTCGATCTCGAGCACAGCCTGCCCATCGGGGAGCCGTGGCTGCCCGGGTCCCACTGCGACCACCTGCTGATCAGCCTTCCCTACCTGCACGGCCCTGACCTGGAGCACTGCCCGCTGGCGGACGGCCATGCCCGCATCCTCTGGGCCCTGCCGGTCACCGCAGCCGAGATGGCACACCGTCGCGAGCACGGCCACGAAGCCCTTGAGCAGCTCTTCGACGAGCACGCGATCGTTCCGACCGATCCACGGCGTGCATCCGTCGCCTGAACCTCGCGGGCACAGTCCGGGCACAAGCGGCAGCCGGGGAGGCCTCAAGTGCCGTCAAAACTCGTTGAACATGTTGCGCACAGTGATCAACGACCGCTGCCTAAAGCCATTGACAAACGCTGTCCGCCTTCAGGTTCTGGCTCAACTTTCGTGCAGTGGCCACAGTGAGTGACAGCTGAGCCGGGGCACGCCAGGCGACGCAGGTCGCCGACCGCTGGCATTTGTGGCACAACCTCGGGGAAGCCGCTGAGCGGGCTGTCGCCCGCCACCGCCAGTGCCTTCGTGTCCTGGTCCCTGATGGCGAGGGGATGACGAACCGGCGCCGCCCGAGGAGAAGGCGGACTCTCCCTGGCGGAGCGAGCGATTCGCCAACCGCGTCCGAGCCGGGACGCCACGGTCCACGCGCTGTTGGAAGCCGGCCACAGCCGCCGTTCCATTGGGTGTCAGCTCCAGATGGCCCACCGCACCGTCAAAAGCCTCGCCGACGCTGCGAAGCCGGAAGACCTCTTTCGCGGCCAGTGGCAGCACGACAGGACCTCCGTCCTCGACGAGTACAAGCCCTACCTGGACGAACGTTGGGACGAGGGCCGCACCAACGCCTGGAAGCTCTAGGAGGAGATCGTTCCCTTGGGCTATCAAGGCAGCTACGGCCGGGTCAGCGCCTACCTGCGAGAGAAGCGCACCTCGCCACGGCCGGTCACCGCACAACCGCCGGCACCCCGCGTGGTGACGAGATGGATCCTCAGCCGACCCGAGACGCTGACCGAGATCGAACAGCTCCGGCGCAAGGCCGTCCTGGCCAACCCTCAACTCGATGCCCTGACCGGTCACGTCCGGTCCTTCGCCCACATGCTCACCGAGCGCCAGGGTGAACGACTCCCGCAGTGGCTCGACGCCGTCCGCCAGGACGACCTTCCGAGCCTCCACTCTCGCGGCCGGCATCGACCGAGACCACAACGCGGTCATCGCCGGCCTGACTCTGCCCTGGAAGACTGCGGAGGCTTGGCGCACGAAAGAGTCTGGGCGCGGACGAGTTCGAGGCCGTGGGTCTGGATCGCCACCGAAGCAACGAGGACTGGATCTCGTCCAGCACCGGTTAGGCCTCGCTGGAACCGTGTGTATCGCCGTCCTCCGGCTGCCCGGTGAGCAACGTCAGGCGGCGGCGACTTCCTGCATCCCGCATAGCCTCGCAAGTGCCAGACGGTGAACGGGGGCACGTGCGGCGGCGGTGCAGGGTCGGGTCAGGTGCCGGGCGGGGGTGGGCGCCGGGGTGCTGTGCCCGGGGCGGGGCCCGGTGTCCGGCGGCGTGGTCAGCGGCCCGAAGTTGGCCAGAGCAGTCAGCCGCAGAACACCGAGGGCGAAGTAGATCCTGTGTCGGTTCACCTTCCACCAGCCGGGCGGGGTGGGCTCGGTCAACACGCCTGTCACGGCCACAGAAAGGCTCCTCAGATCGGGGACGGGGGGATTGGGGGCCGCAGGCCGGTCGGCCTGGTCGGCCCTCCCGGCAGCCACACAGGGCCGCAGGCGACGGGAAGGGCCTGGCGGCGGCGGTCGGGGTCAGGAGTGGCGGAAGCCGCGGTCGGGGTCGCGGGCCTTGCCGGGGCGGAAGGGCACGAACCACTCCGCGGCGGCGAGGTTGGCAAGTCCGAGGGCCTGGTTGATCTCGTTGCCGCTGTCCTCGATCCCAACCAGAGAGGCGTCGAAAAGCATCAGGGCGTCGTGGTCCTGTTGTCCAAAGCGGTGGAGTGTTCACGTCGTCTATGAGCTCGTGAGATGCGTGGCGTAGTGTCAGTGACGGGGAAAGTCCAAGGCTGACGTCGACGTGGCATCAGCCGATCGGGCAAGTGGGCGCGTTGCCCCAGGCTCGCCACGGAGTCGTTAAGTCCCGTGGGAAGAGAGCCAGTCGGGGTCGCACAGAAGGAGACCGTCGTCGGGGGCAATGGGCAGCGCCTCGCCGATCAGGGCGGCGTCGGCGAGGCGGGCCGGCAGGTCCGCGCAGGGCAGGTCGAAGAAGGAGCCCGGCGTGTTCGGCCGTGAAGGGCGGCAAGCGGGGGAAGCGCTCAGGGCGTCGAGTGTCAGCAGTTCGGTCGCTTCCTTGAGCGCCTCGTCGGTGAGCACACTGAAGATCCGTACCGGTTCGCCGAGGTTCTCCCAGCCGACCAGATCCAGGAGTCCGGGCGCGACCTGTAGCGCGGGGGTCTCGTCGGCCCGCGGACGCAGGGCGATCAGCCGTCGGGGCCCGTATGGAAAGGCGACCAGGATCAGGGATCGCTCGCACACCGTGTCGAGCAGCCGCAGGGCTTCCTCGGAGCGGTCCTCGATCATGGAGTGAGCGCTCCTTGGCCATTCGACTGCGCCACTGGAGGCGAGAGCGTGTGCCAGGTGCGGCTCGAGGAGGCGCAGGGCCAGGTCTCGGCCGAGAGCGACGGTGCCTGGGTCGGCCGCCGCGTCGTCCTCTGCCCGGTCCGGCAGTCGGCCGATCACCAGCCGGGCCCGGGCGCTGTAGTCCACGGAGCGGCGCAGGAAGTCGTCGCGCAGACGCCCGGTGGTGATGGTCGGGCGGGACAGAAGCGAGTCCGCGAGGCTGCGCAGCGCCGTGCCGTTGTCGTCGTGGACGGGTTCGGGCTTACGGGCGTTGTCCAGGAGCGAGTCGACCTTGCCCTGGAGCACGCGGTGGGCGCCGAGCCACAGGTCCAAGAGCCCGTAGTCGATCTGGCGGTTGAATGGCTCGATGCAGGAAAGCACGCCACGGTAGTGGGTGTTGAGGTCGGTGGTCCATATCCGGCCGTCCTCTGCGCGGATGTGAGGGCGCAGTGCGGGAGGCAGTACGGGCAACCGTTGGAGGAGGACCGCGTCCGGAGAGGGGGTGGCCGGGTCAGTGGCAGCCGCCCGGTCCAGGAGGAAGCGCACCGCAGCGCCGCCGGTCACCGCCGTGGCCTCTCTTCGACCGAACGCGGAACGCCAACCCTCGGGATCCACCAACTGTCCCGTACGGAGCGTCATGGGCCCAGGAGCGGTGACGAGCAAGAGGTCGCAGTGGACGATCTGCCGGAGTTCCTCCTCGGTGACGCGCAGCGAGAGGGCGAGCCGGGTGCCGACCTCGCCGCTGAGGTACCAGGGGTGGACCACCGGAGCGGGAAGCTCGATGTGACCAAAGCGGTGGCCGCACTCCCGGGGCCTGACCAGCGTGCGCCCGCACCGGCCGCACGCCCGGCCCGCGTCCCAGGAGCGGTGGCGTTCCCCGCAGACGCACTCGTCGTCACGGTTCGGGCCGAAGATCTCCGGGCACAGGAGCCCACCGGGCACCTGCCGCCCGGTCCGCACGTCGAGGAGGGACGTGTTCACCACTTCGCCATGCGAGAGGGCGAGCACGTCGGTGTCGGTCATCGGGCGCAGGCGGACCGCGCCGGTGTCGAGGCGCGGCTCGATCCGGGCGCCCCGCAGCGTCAGGTCGAGTCGGCGGACGGCGTACGGCGGCGCGTCGGACAGCGCGCTCGCCCGGCCCTCCGGGGGACACAATGATCCGCCGCCCGACTCCAGCTCGGCCCGCAGCTTCCTGCGCCAGTCCGTGCAGTCGCTGCGCGGCCCGTACAGCTCCATCGCCAGATGACGCGCCCCCTGCCCGACGAGCCACCGGAAGTCCTCGGGCTCGACCATCTGTGCGCCGTTTCCGCCGGTGCTGTGCGATGGCTGGTCGATGACGAGGGAGTAGTCGCCGACGGAACGGGCTCCAGTGTCCGGCCCCGCCAAGCCGTGGGCTGCGAGGCGGACGCGAACGGTGCGGGCGCTCTCGCCCGCGGGCGGGGCCCAGGGGTGGTCGGGCGCCACGATCAGGTCCGGTTCGTCCGGACTGCCCGCGAAGCGTCGGACCGCGGGCCCGCCGAGGACACCGCACACGACCGCGCGGGCACCGGCCTCGTCGTCCAGAGCGTCCCCGTGCTGCAGCGGCTGGTCCACGGCGACCGTGACGGTGACGTGGGTGTCGGGGTTGCCGACATGGGTCACGTGCCGGCCGGGTGCGGCGGGGATGACATCGGTCACCAGGGCGCCGATGATGCGCTGCTGGAGGATGTGCCCGGGGAGCCGGCCGGGCATCTTCAGCGAGGTGTTGATCATTGCCTCGTCGCCGATGACTGCGGCCGCCAGGCGCTCTTCAGCCGTGCGTCGTGGCCTGTCGCCCAGGGGTGAGGTGGCCCCGACGAGGAGTTGCCCGGGCAGCACCGGTCGGCCCGGAGTGGCCAGGCCGCACGGTTCCAGACTCGACGCGCGCGCGTCGGCCACGAACGGAGGTCTCGTGGTGAGGACGGCGCCCTCGGGCAGCGTCGAGCACACCTGGTGCAGCGTCGGGACGGTGAGGGCGTCCGGGCCCGACAGCCGTTCGTTGACCAGGGCGGCGGTGCCCCGCAGCCGGGGCGAGGCGACGACGGTGACCTGCGCGGACACGCCGCCGTGGCCCACGAGATCGCCGACGTCGAGATTACGGACGCCTACCCCGCGCAGCCGTAGCCAAAAGCCGCGCGTGTAGTCCCTGCCGGGCCACCACACGCCGTTCGGCGACTCCGGTACGTTCCGGAGCAGTTCGCGGTGGAACCGAGCGTACGAGCCTCGGTTTCCCAGCAGGGTGCGGCGCAGCGCGGCTTCGAGGAGCGGGCCCAACTGGGTCCGTCCGTCGTAGCGCAGCGTGTCTTTGAGGCCGAGGAACCGGTCGCCCTGCCAGTGGGAGGACCCGTCGGCGTCCCAGAAGACGGCGGGCGCGTCGAAGACAATCTTGCCGTCCCGTTCCCGCACACCGAGAGGGAGCGGGACAGCCATCAGCCGCAGGCGTCTGTGCCGGGTTGTTCCCTGCGGGTCCTCCACCACGAGGTCCAGCGTGAGCGGAACCCTGAAGTGATGGGCCTCGGCCCCGTCGCGCCGCAGCCGCCACAGGTTCGCCAGGGTGACCCGGGTCCCGCAATCGGGACAGACGGCGTAGCCGACAGGCCCTCTGCAGGTGGGCACCGGGCAACCCGCGGTCGTGCCGGTGATCCTGCCGTGCCCCGATACGGCCCCGCACGGGCAGACATGGTCATAGCGCCGGGCGAGACCGGTCAACCGGCCGCAGGAGCAGCTCCATTCGCCGAGCTCGTAGCCGGCCAGACGCAGGCCGATCCCGTCGGTGGCCGGGGCGCTGTCGGAGAAGAAGCGGCCCAGAACCGCGGGCAGTCCAGTGCCGGCCCGCTCGTGCGGAAGCCGGTCCAGCTGGAGGAAGTCGGCATACTCGCGGCAGTGCTCCTGGGCGAGTGCGCTCTCGGGAGTTCCGAAAGGGTGCTGCTCCAGGAGAAGCACCTGGATGTATCTCAGGAAGTCGGGGTGCCGGGTCAGGAAGTAGCTGCGCGCCACGTGCAGATCGCCGCGCAGCGCGTTGACCCCGAACATGCGCCGCCGCAGGTGCCGAAAGTGCTCGTCGAGGACCGTGTCGTGCAGGTCGTCGGGCCGCTCTTCGTCCGCTGCGAGCCGGACGGTGTTCTCGATCGTGTAAGGCGTGGGACAGTGTCGCCAGTTCCGTACGTGGGCCGCGAGAGCCGAGCGCGTCCGCCCACTGGCGACCAGCGCCTTGACGTCGTCACGCAGGGAGCGGTCGGACTGCATCGGCTATCCGATCCCGGCGCGGCCCCGGAAGTACTCCCGGAACCGTGCGTGGCAGAAGCTGTACTCCTCATTGCCGCGGTGCGGAACGAGGCCGGACGCGGCCCGGCGGTGGACAAGCAGGAAGCGGTGGATCTCTCGCAGGATACTGTCGAAGTTCAGCCAGGTCAGCCCTTCGACGACGGTGCACAGGTCCATCCCCGAGAGCGTGCCCGCCTCCAACAGAAACCCGAGGATCTCGACGTGCTCGGCTCGGTGGGCACTGCGGTTGAGTTGTTCCAACTGCTGGTCCAGATAGCCCTCCAGACCGGTGGGGACGCGCTCGACATTGTCGCGGGTGAGCACACCGGTGGCGGCGTCCTCCACCAGGAACCGCACGTAGAACGGGTCGCCGGCCGAGACGTGGTGCATCTGCGCGACGAAGTCCGCGTCCCGCGCCAGGCCGGCCGCCTGGCCGCCCGCCATCCGCAGCAGGTCGACGAGCGCCTCCTCGTCCAGACCGGCCAGCCGCAGATGAAGGCCCACATCGGACGGGGACAGCGCGATGTCCTCGAGACACGACCGGTCGCCTTGTGCCCTGCCCGAGAGCACGAGCACCAGCCCCTCCGGCAGCCGCCGCGGCAGCAGGGTCCGCAGCTGGTCCGGCGGATCCAGCTCGTCGACGGCGTCCAGCACGACCACCGTCGGCTCCTGCGGAGGACGCTTCAGGAGGGCGTGAAACTGACGCTCCAGGCTCTTGAGCCCACCGCCGCGCACATGGGCGGGGTCCAGCTGCTCGCACAGGCACTCCAGCACGTCCTCGGGGCTGGTGGGGTCGAAGCCGCCGCCCCTGCGCCGGTACGCCTGGCTGATGAAGTGGTAGCGGAACTCGGGGTGTTGACGGACCAGGTCCGCGAGGAGAGAGGTCTTGCCGTATCCCGACAGCGCCTCCACGAAGACGTAGCCGGTAGCTCGGTCCCGGATGAACTCCATGACCTGTGCGCTCTCGTTGCGGCGCCCCGCGAACAGCCGAGTGTGCTGTTCGATGAGATCGCTGAAGAAGTCCCGCGTCAGCGGCTCGCCCGGTGCTCTCGCCTCCTGCTGCCCACTCTCCACCGCCTGCCGGTGCAGGCGCAGCAGCGGGTCCGGATCCGTGCGCAGGGCCTTCGCCAGGGCGATCACGGTGGCCCTGGTCGGGATGCCCGGTCCGTTGAGTGCCTTGCTGACCGTGGTGTGACCCAGACTCGCCGACCTCTCGATAACGCGCATCGAGATGCCGAGCTCGGCCCGCCGGTCACGTAGCAGCAGTTTGAGCTCTTCCAGGGGCCGCGCTGCCCCACCCCGCCCATCCGTCATCGCAATGAGTGACCTCGTACAGATTCGTTCGCGCGAACGCCGGTGTACGACGATTCCGGCATGGTCGTGCTCGGACAACTTCCCTACGAGAAACGGAGCTTGACCCGTGTCCGTCGCGCTGGTCTCCCCGCCCGTGTACGCCCTTACTCTACTTGTCGCGGTCCTCGCTGCGGCCCTTCTCTCCCTTTTGATCGCCGTGGTCGCAGGGCTGCTCGCGCGCTGGGACGGTGCCTCCCTGCCCGGCGCCCTGCTCCGCGCGGGCGGGGTCTTCGGCGCCGCCATGACCCTGCTCTGCGGCCTGATCGCCTTGGGCGTGGCCGCGACGACCTGAAGCCTGTGATGCCTGCTCCTGTTCGAGGACCTGAGCTTCGAGGTCAGCTCTGCGCTTGTCGGCGAAGCGCAGGTTCGACCGGGCGCCTTCAAGGCGTTCTTGCAATGCGCGGTGCTCCCGGGTGAGTTGCTGTACGCGGTGCTTGGGTGCGGGATACGGTTCCGGCTGTTCACGGTCTGGAGGGAGCGGCTACGCGCCGCCGGTGCCATCGGCCTTGCCGGCAGCGGTCCACCAGTTGATCACTCGGGTAGCCATCGCTTCGGGTCGCAGGCCGAGAGGATCGAGTCCGAAGTGATCCTCCAGCTCATGTCGTAGGAACTCTCCGATCTCGGTCTGGTTGGCGCCGCCACGCAGCCGCTGGAGCAAGGGGGCGAGCATGCAGTCGTACTCGTCCTGCACGTCGTCGGCGACGCCGATCGGATCCCACTCATTGAGCAGATGCCGAAGGTCGTTCTCGACGGATGTGGGCCGTGGCTGCATCGCCCAAGAGTGCCACCCGGAAGCGCCCGCCGGCAGTAGGTGTTTTGCACGCTGGCCGTGAGGTGCGTACGGCTGGCCTACAGGGCGCCGTTCTTCAGCGACGTCGGCTGATTGTCGGAGCTCTTGGTCGTGGTCGTTCTCCTGGATCAGCGACCCGTACTGCTGCCGCAGGCGGGCCGGAGGAAAGCATGTTCAGTACGGCGGGGAAGGCGATGCCGATCATGACGATCGCGGCCAGGAGAGCGCCGGGGGCCGGACCTCACGTACGTCCCGTCCTCGCCGATGTGCTCGACGAGGTCGAATGAACCGGCCCACCGGTGAGGCGTACAACCTTTGACGAGCTCCGGATGTCTTCTCGGTGAGTGCAATACGGGCATTACCCTCACCGCACTGTCCAACGGGGGAGGCCGCTCATGATTCCACGCCGTTCCGGCGGGCGCGGCGGCGTTGCCTGGCGCACCCGGGCATCTGCACCGGTCCGTGCTTCGGCGTCTCGCCGGGGAACCGACCGCACACTTCCGCCCACCCACCGCACGCACAATCCACCGCGGCTGATCAGGACTCCGTAGGCAGCCTCGGAGACCCAAGGAGGTTCTCCTGTGCGTCACATCAGAAGCGCGGCCCTCACGGCCGCGGCACTCCTCACCCTCGGTGGCGGCGCCGTGTTTGCGGCCCCCGCCGCACAGGCCGCAGTGCCCTTTCCGTCCATCGGCTGGCAGCAGCGCAATGCCGACTACGACGGCAACGGTTTCGACGACGTGCTGATCGGCGCCCCGGGCGCCACGGTGAGCGGTGCCACGGGCGCCGGCTACGTCACCGTGCAGTACAGCTCGTCAAGCGGTCTCAGCACCACCAAGAAGAGCGTCCTCCACCAGAACACCTCGGGCGTCCCGGGCGGTGCCGAAGCCGGTGACGGCTTCGGTCGGGCCGTGGCCTCCGGCGACCTGGACAACGACGGCTACGACGACGTCATCGTCGGCATCCCCGGAGAGGACCTGGCCGGGCTGTCCGACGCGGGCGCCGCCACCGTCTTCTGGGGCTCGCCGACCGGGCTGCACGGTGCCGACAGCACCTGGCTGGAGAACTCTGACGAGCCGCGGGTCGGCGCGAACTTCGGCCGGGCGATCGAAGCGGCGCGGTACTTCGCCCCGGACCCGGCGGACCCGAACGCCGATCCGCGGGACTCGATCGCCGTCCTGGAGGACAACGCCCTGCTGTTCTTCACCGCCCCGCCCGGCGCGACGGCGCAGCAGCTGAAGATGTCGGACCGCAGCATGCGGGCGCGGGACTTCTCGCCGCTGGACACCGGCTTCGAGTTTCGCAACCTCAGCCACGGCAACTACAACGAGGACTCCTGGGCCGACCTGGCCATCTCCGGGGTAACCATCGGCGACCGGCCGGGCGTCGGCTCGGTGCACGTGCTGCACGGCGCGCCGGACGTCGGCGGCCTCGGCGACGGCGGCACGTTCCCGGGCGGCCCGGCCATCGTCTCCGGCGACTGGGACGGCACTGGGCAGGACGACCTCGTCATCGGTGAAACGGGCATGGGCTCGCCGCCGGGCGGCGGGATCACCCTCTACGTGGGCCGCGGTGACCTGTCCGGCCTCGAGCCGGAGCCGGTGCAGTACTGGACCCAGGACTCCGACGGCATCCCGGGTGTCGCGGAGGCGGGCGACCAGTGGGGTGCCGAGCTGTCGGCCGGCGACACCGACGGCGACGGACACCCGGACCTCGCCATCGGCGCACCCGGCGAGGACATCGGCAGCGTGTCCGACGCGGGCGCGGTGTGGGTGCTGCGCGGTGATCCGACCGGCTTCACCAACGTCGGGGCGAAGAGCTTCGATCAGCAGCTCGCCGACATCCCCGGCGTGGCGGAGTCCTCGGACCGCTGGGGTGGTCAGGTCCGGCTGATCGACGCCAACAAGGACGGCCTCTTCGGCCTGTTGGCGGCGGCACCGGGCGAGAACACCAATGACGGCTTCGTTTGGGTCGTCCCCGCGTCGTCGTCGGGGCTGGTGGCCAAGGGCACGTGGACCTACGACGGGGCGTCCCTCGGGGCACCGGTGGCCAATGCGCAGTTCGGGGCGGCGATCGACGAGTAGCGGAAGCGTCGAGGAGGTCTGAGAATCCACGGGAATCAAAAGTTAGTGCTGTGACCGGCAACGTTCGCCGGGTTGTCCGATCGTCGAAGGCAGCTTGAAAGCCCAGTGAAATTACCGGTCACAGCACTACTCTGCCGACGTGACCGAAACCCAGGAGCCCCGCGCCGTCGTCGCTCTGACGGATGTTGCTGTCCACCGCCGTACTACCGGACAAGAGATCGTCCTCGACGGGATCAACTGGACCGTGCGGCCTGGCGAGCACTGGGCGCTGCTGGGCGCCAACGGAGCCGGCAAGACCACCCTGCTCCGGCTCGTCGGGGCGGTTATGTTCCCCACCGTCGGCACTGTCGAGGTCCTCGGTGATCGACTCGGCCGGGTCGACATGCGCGAGCTACGAGCGCGCGTCGGCCTGGTATCCGCCGCCCAAAAGGTCCCGCTGGACGCCACCGCCCACACCGTCGTGCTCACGGGGGCGACCGGCACGGTGCAGCCACTGTGGCGGGCGTACGACACCGCGACCCGCGAGCGCGCCCACGTCCTGCTCGCCGAGCTTGGGTGCAAGGAGCTCGCCGACCGCCGTTTCGGCGACTGCTCGGGAGGCCAGCGCGCCCGGATCCTCATCTGCCGTGCCCTGATGGCCGATCCGTCGCTGCTCCTGCTCGACGAGCCGTTCAACGCCCTCGACCTCCCGTCCCGTGAGGACCTCGTGGACGCACTGCATCGGCTGGCGGCCGACCGGGCCGGCCTCGCCACCGTCACGGTCACCCACCACTTGGAGGAACTCCCGCCCAGCACCACTCATGCCTTCCTGCTCAAGGAAGGCCGCGAGCTGGCATCCGGCCAGGTCGACGGCGTGCTCACCCCGGACAACATGACGCTCTGTTTCGGACGTCCCGTTCATGTAGCCCGCCACGACGGCCGGTGGTACGCACGCTCGGGCCGCTGAGGCTGTGACCTCATGGGCCGGCTGGCCACTTCGTTCCTCCGCAGTGCCCCGAGGGCTGCAGTGGGGGCGAGGAAGGCTGGCTCGGCCAGGCGGCGGTCGAGGTCGGTCTGGCGCGGCTGGGTCAGCGGCGGCGCGACCGGACCAACGACCACGCCCCCGGGGCGTCCGTTTCCTCCCCTGCCCTTCGACGCTGCGAGTGCCATGAGTCAGTCGGCGGCGACCGTCGCTCCCAGGAGGGAGGCGGTCAGGGACTGCGTGGGGCGGGTGAAGAGCTGAGTGGTGGGCCCTTGTTCGACCACGTGGCCGTCCGACAGGACGAGCAGGGTGTCCGTGCGGCTTTCCAAAAGACGGAGGTCATGGCTGATGAGGACGAGGGTGAGGTCGCGCTGGGCACGGAGGTCGTCGAGAAGGGCCATGACCGTTGCGGCGGTGTCCGGATCCAGGGCGGAGGTCACCTCGTCGCACACGAGGACGTCGGGGTCGGCAGCGAGGGCGCGGGCGATGGAGGCGCGCTGGCGTTGGCCGCCGGACAGTTCGTGGGGGTAGCGGGTCGCAAAGTCGGCGGGGAGGCCGACTTGGTCGAGGAGTTCCAGGACGCGTTCGTCCCTCTGGGCGCGTGGGGTGCGGCCGTGGAGGGCGAGAGGTCGGCGGATGGCCGAGCCGACGGTGCGGCTGGGGTTGAGGGTGCCGAGCGGGTTCTGGGGGATGAGCTGGATGCGGCGGCGTTGTTCGCGGGTGCGGCGGGTGGCGTTGGCGTGCAGGGTGGTGCCGTCGAGGGCGACGGTGCCGCCGGTCGCGTGGTGCAGGCCGACGACCGTGCGCATGAGGGTGGTCTTGCCGGATCCCGAGGCGCCGGCCACGCCGAGGCTGCCGCCGGCGGGCAGCTCGAAGTCGATGCCGTGCAGCGCCGGGATTTGGCGGCCGCGGCGGGTGAAGGCGGCGGTGAGCCCGGTGGCGGAGAGCACGGCGGGCGCGCCGGCGCGGGCGAGCGGTGCGGAGCGGGGCGCTGGGACGGCCACGGGGCTCGTGGCGAGCCGGGGACGTAGTTCCACGATGTCGTCGGCGAGCCGACGCACGAGCTCGGCGTCGTGGCAGGACAGGGCGATCGCGATGTGGTGCCGTTCGGCCAGGTGGCGAAGCAGTTCGCCGATCTCGTCGCGGACGTTCGCGTCGAGTCCGGCTGTCGGTTCGTCGAGGAGGAGGAGGGTGGGGCGGCGGGCCAGCGCGCGGGCGAGGGCGACACGTCGCTGCTGGCCGCCGGAGAGACCGCCAGGGCGGCGGTCGGCGAGGTCTCCGTTGGTGGGGAGCCGTACCTCGTCGAGAAGCGCTGCGAGCGCCTCCGGGCTGCGGTCCACGGCGAATTCGGAGAGCAGGCGGCGGACCTTCATGCGGGGGTTGAGGCCGGAGCCGGGGTCCTGGCCGACGTACGCGAGGCGGTGGCGGCGTAGTTCGCGCAGTTCCGCGTCGGGCAGGACGAACGGGTCGTGGCCGAGGACGTCGACCGTGCCTGCCGCGAGACGTGCGCCGGGTGGCAGGACGCCGGCGACGGCCCGCAGCAGCGTCGTCTTCCCGCAGCCGGAGGGGCCGGTGAGGGCCGTGACCCGGCCGGTGCGGAGTTCGAGGCCGCCGTTCTCCAGAAGCAGGCGGCCGTCGGGTCCGGCGACGGTGAGGCCGTCGACGCGTACGACGGTCTCACCCTCGGGTGTCTGCTGGTCCGCGTACCAGCGGGGCATGTGGTTCACAGTGCGGTCACCGCCTTGCGGCCGCCGGGCGGGACGAGCGCCGAGGCGGCCAGGTTGACGCTCATGGCCAGCAGGCCGATGGCGATGCTGGGGGCCAGGACGGCCCAGGGGTTGAGGAGGATGCCGCCGGCGTTCTCACGGATCATCAGCGCCCAATCGGCTGCCGGCGGCTGGGGCCCGACCTGGAGGAATCCGGCCGTGGAGACGACGTACACGGCGGCGACGAACCGCAGTCCGAACAGAGCGAGGAGCGTGGCCCGCAGATTGGGCAGGACCTCCCTGACCACGAGGTATCCGAGGCGCTCGCCTCCGGCCGCCGCCGCTTCGACGTAGCCGGACGCCACGACGGGCGCGGCGGCCGCCGCCACCAGCCGTACCGCGTACGGCACGCCGAGCACGTACGCGGCGGCGATGAGCGCGACGCGTCCGCCGGCCGGCCAGGACAGGGCGACGAGGAGGATGCCGAGCACGGGCGGCAGCAGCATGAGGACGTCGGCGGCGCGGTCGATGGCGCGTCCGATCCTCGGGCGGAGGGCGGCGACCGTGCCGAGGAACGCGGCCGTCAGGGTGACGAGCGCGGCCACGACGAGGGATGTGGCGATGAGTTCGCGGCCGCCCGCGAGGAGCCGGGTCCAGACGTCGCGGCCGAGCTGGTCGCCGCCGAGCGGAGCTCCGTCGCCGGCTTCCGCGTACGGGGCGGTGATCGGGGCGTCGATGGCGTGCGGGGCGAGCCACGGCCCGGCGACGGCGAGGAGGAGCAGGAGCAGGGCGGGGAGGGTACGCAGCAGCGCGCCCCGGAGGAGGCGGGTGCGGCGTACGGGAGGTGCAGTGGTCACAGGCGGCCTCCGGATGCCCAGGCCCGGACGAGGTCGGCGAGCAGGAGTACGCCGGTGATGACGGCGCCGGTGACGGCGACGACTCCGGCGATGACGGGGCTGTCTCGGTCGGTGACGGCTCCCGCGAGGACGGCGCCGAGGCCGGGGTAGTTGAAGATGGTCTCCACCACGACGGCGCCGCCCAGGAGCATGCCGGTGGAGGTGGCGAGGCCGGCGGCGATGGCGGGCAGCGCGCCGGGCAGCACGTGATGCAGGAGGACGCGGTGGCGGGGCAGGCCGTCGAGGACGGCGGTCTCCACGTGCGGAGCCCTGGCCTCGTCGGCGAGCGCGGCCCGCACGATCCGGGTGTTCCAGCCGATCTGCGGGATCGACAGCGCGACGACCGGAAGGACGAGCATCTGCCAGGAGGCGGGGGCGCCTTCGCTGTCGGCCAGGGTCACGGCGGGCAGCCACGCCAGCCACTGGGCGAAGAGCAGGACGAGGGCGACTCCTACGACGAACTCGGGCAGCGCGAGTACGGCCGTCGCGCTGCCGGAGATCGCCCGGTCGGTCCTGCCGCCGGGCCTGAGCGCGGCCCAGCCGCCCAGAGCCAGTGAGGCGAGGAGCGTCACGAGGAGGGCCAGACCGCCGAGCAGTAGCGTGTTGGGGAAGGGTCGGGAGAGCAGGTCGGCGACCTCCTCGCCGCGCGCCGAAGTCCCCAGGTCCCCGGTGGGCAGACCGGTCATCCAGTCCGCGAACCGTTCGAGCACCGGCCGGTCGAGGTCGAGCAGTCGGCGACGCTCGGCGATGTCGGCCGCGCTCTCGCCGCGTTCGGACGTGGCCGTCGCAGCGTCACCGGGCAGCAGTTCGACGGCGGCGAAGAGGGTGGCGAGGAGGACGGCGAGCAGCAGGGCCCGGCGCGTGAGGAGGCCGAGGAGACGGAACAGGGGGCCGAGGAGGCGGACACCCGCGAACAGCCGGGGCCGGGACGGCGCGGAGGTCTTCCCTCCGGC
>NZ_JBSGZJ010000002.1:0-29684 GCF_053610925.1 Streptomyces sp. NPDC054847
CCAGTCGGCACCGGGTGCCTCGCCCGTCTGGCCGGGGCTCGGCGGTACCGGGGGTACGGCCCCCCGGGCGCGGGTGAGCGCGGCCCAGGTCCGCAGCCGGCCGGCACGGTCGGTGTCCGCCCGCCCCTCGGCCACCGCGCCGCAGGTGAGGGCCGCCTCCGCATGCAGGAGAAGGCGGTCGAGCTGTCCGCGTACGGGTGTGGGGCGGCCGGCGTCGAGGAGGGTCTGCCGGGCGGCGTGCACGGCCGCCGTCGCGGTGTGCCGGTTGCGGTGGCCGGGGTCGGCCGCGCAGGCGGCCGCGGCGTCCAGGGCGCGGGCGGTGGCGCGCCGTTCGGGGCCCTCCCTCCGCAGGAGCGCGGGGACCGCGGTGACCAGCCAGGCGATGGCCCCGGCGCCGAGGGCCAGTGCGAGATGGCCCGGGACCTGGGTGAGCCGCTGCGGCACGAACAGGGCGGCTGTGGCGACGAAGGTGAAGATCACGTTGCCGGGCGGGCCGATCCGGCCGGCGTCGCAGAGCGCTTTCTGCACGGCGGCGATCAGGGCGGCGACGGCGACGAGCACGGTCACCGAGTCGGTGAGCGAGGCCGTGACCAGGGAGACGGCCAGGCCCGCGACCATGCCGATCACCACGCGGGCGACGGTCCCGGCCCTGCGGGCGTACGGGAGGCTGTGGCCGTAGAGGGCGCAGAGCGATCCTGCCATGGTGTACATGACCAGGTCGAGCCGTCCGAGGGCGAGGAGGGTCAGGTTCGGCACCAGTGCCGCGCCGACGACGCTCAGGGCCGGTTTGAACCACTGGTCGGAGGGCCGGGCGAGGCGCAACGCGGCGGCGACCGGGAGCGGAGGTGCCGGCGGCCTTCGGAATCGGATGGTTGTATCGCTCACCCATTTAATTTAACAAGTATTACACCCGTAAACAAATGAGCGGCGGCTCTCAGCGCAGCGGGCCGCGCGGTTCCACCAGCCCCGACTCGTACGCGAACACGACCAGCTGGGCGCGGTCCCTGGCGCCGAGCTTCGTCATCGCCCGGCTGATGTGGGTCTTGGCGGTGAAGGGGCTGATCACCATGTGGGCGGCGATCTCCTCGTTCGTCAGCCCACGGGCCGCCAGAGCCGTCACCTCCCGTTCCCGGCGGGTGAGGTGCTCCATGCCGGGGGCGGTGGACCGGTCCGGCGGCCGTGCCACGAACTCGCCGATCAGACGCCGGGTGACGGCGGGCGACAGCAGCGCGTCACCGCGGGCGGCGACGCGCACGGCGTGCAGCAGTTCGGCGGGCTCGGTGTCCTTGAGCAGGAAGCCCGCGGCCCCCGCGCGCAGCGCGTCGAAGACGTACTCGTCCAGGCCGTAGTTGGTGAGGATCACGACGTGCACGTCCGCGAGGAGCGGGTCGGCGGCGATGTGCCGGGTGGCCTCGATCCCCGTCATCACCGGCATCTGCACATCGACCAGGGCGACATCGGGGACATGGCGGCGGGCCTGCTCGAGGCCCTGCCGGCCGTCCGCGGCCTCGGCCACGACCTCGATGCCGTCCTCCGCGTCGAGCAGGGCACGGAAGCCGGCCCGCATGAGCGCCTGGTCGTCCACGATCAGGACCCGGATCACAGCGCCTCCACGGCGGCCGGGTCCATCGGGCCTGTCCGGCCCGCGAGGTCTTCCCGGCCGTCGGAACACGCCTGGAGCCCCTGAAGCGGGATACGGGCGCGCACCGAGAAGCCGCCGCAGGGCCGTGGCGACGTGTCCAGCGCGCCGCCGAGGGCGGTGACGCGTTCCCGCATGCCGGTCAGGCCGGTGCCCGGCACGACGGGCCCGCCCGGTGCGGCGGGGCCGTCGTCCTCGACGGTGACGGCCACCTCGTCGGCGCCGTAGTCGAGGCGGATCCGGGTGGGGGCCCGGTCGGCGTGCCGCGCCACGTTGGTCAGCGCCTCCTGCACGATCCGGTAGGCCGCGCGGTCCACGTCGGGCCGCAGCGCGCGCTGTTCACCGCTGACGGTCACGGAGACGGGGATACCCGCCGCCCGGGCGCGGTCGGCGAGTTCGCCGACGCGCACGAGGCCGGCGGCCGGCTCCCGTTCATCCGTCCGCAGGACCTCGAGTGTCGAGCGCAGCTCCCGCATGGCCTCCCCGCTCGCCTCCTGGATGGCGAGCAGCGCGGGCGGCACGTCCTCGCCCCGCTTGCGGGCCAGGTGCACGGCGACCCCCGCCTGGAGTTTGACGATCGAGATGGAGTGGGTGAGCGTGTCGTGCAACTCGCGGGCGATCCGCAGTCGTTCCTCCCCGGCCCTGCGCAACGCGGCCTCCTCCCGGCCGCGTTCGGCCTCCAGGGCCCGCTGTTCGGTCTGACGCAGATACGCCTGCCAGTTCTTGTCGATCAGGCCGGTCACCCCTGCGCACAGGAACCAGCCGAGCAACAGCAGCGAGCGTTCGACGCTGCCCTCGGCGGAACTGACGGTGTCGGCGGCGAAGAAGACGGCCAGGAACAACGCGCCCGCCACCACACCCGCCCCGCGCCGTCCCCCGCGCGCTGCCGCGTGCACGGCGATGAGCACCGGGAAGGCCGCCCAGGAACCGGGCCGGTCGTGGAGGACGTAGCCCAGCATGCAGACCGTGGTGACGACGAGGACCGTGCGGGGTGCCCGCCGGTGGCCCGCGAGCGCCAGCGAACCCGCCGCGATCAGCAGCACGTCCGGCACACCGGGGGCCGGGCCGCCGGCGTACGCCGCGAGGGTCACCGCCCCCGCGATCAGTGCCGCGAGCGCCGTGTCGAGCAGGGCGTGCCTCAGCCCCGGATCCGCCTGCATGGACGGCAGCCTATGACGGTGCGCCGGGCCGGCGCCTCGTCCCGCGAGACCCCTTTCCCGCTACTCCCGGCGCAGTAGTCGCAGCCCGTCCCCACCCGCCGGGACCGGCCGCCGATGCCTTCGCACGTACGACGACCGGGACACCGCTCGCGGGCCAGCATCGGGGCATGACCAGAGCCTTCCGCTTCACCGATCCCCCGCCTCCCTCCGCGGCCACCGGCGTGACTGCCGCCGTGTACGCCCAACTCGCCCGCGACTTCGGCATCGAGCGCGCCTCGACGTTCGTGGTGCTGTCCGACTCTCCCCCGCTGCTGACCGGCGCGTGGGCGCTGCTGCGGGAGTCACTGCTGGCCGGCCGGGTGTCCCGGACGGACAAGGAGGTCGTCGCCGCGGGCGTGTCACTGGCCAACCGCTGCCCCTTCTGCGTCGACGCGCACACCGTCCTGCTGCACGCCACCGGCGACCACGGGCTTGCCGAGACGATCGCACGCGGTGAGGAGCCGGCCGACCCGGCGCACCGGCGGCTGCTGGCCTGGGGCAAGGACATCCGCGGAACCCGGCCGTTCCCGGCGGAGCAGACCCCCGAACACCTGGGGACCGCGCTCGCGTTCCACTTCATCAACCGGATCGTCTCGGCGCTGCTGAACGAGAACATGCTGCCTGGCGGCGCGCAGAAGTTGCGGCTGGTGCGCAGCGCGGCTGGCCGTTCGCTCGCCCGCACGGTACGCCGGCAACTGCGGCCCGGAGAAAGCCTGGAGCTGCTGCGGACTTCCGGCACCGAACCCGCGTGGGCGGCGGGCACGCCCGTCGGCACCGCGTACGGGGCGCTGCGTGAGGCGGCGCTCATGGGCGCCGGGCTGCTGTCGGAGGACGACCGGGCACTGGTGCGCAAGACGGTGGCCGCCCACGACGGCGTCGCCCATCCGCCGCTGTCGGCCGACTGGCTGCCCGGCCGCGAGGACCGTCCCGGGGCCCGGCTGGCGCTGCTCGCGGCCCTCGCGCCGTACCGGATCACCGAGGAGGACGTCCGGGCCTGGCGCACTCCCCGGCACACGGACCACTGCCTCGTCCATCTGACCGCGTACGGGGCGATCACCGCCGTCGAGCGGATCGAGGAGCAGCTGTGAGCACCATCGTGAACACCGGTCAGGCCGACGCGTGGAACGGCCCGGTGGGGCAGCACTGGGCGGACCACCACGAGCGTTACGACGGGATGCTCGCGTCCTTCGACGAGGCGCTGTTCGCGGCGGCGGGGATCGGGGAGCGGGACCGCGTCCTGGACGTGGGATGCGGCAGCGGGTCGACGACTCGGCGTGCCGCACGGCTCGCGGCGCGCGGTCACGCGGTCGGCGTCGACATCTCGGAGCCGATGCTGGCGCGGGCGCGGTCGTTGTCCGCGGGCATCGAGAACGTCTCCTACGAGTGGGGCGACGCCCAGGTGCACCCGTTCGCCGCCGGCGGCCACGACGTGGCGATCAGCCGGGGCGGGGTGATGTTCTTCGCCGACCACACCGCCGCGTTCGCGAACATCGGCCGGTCCCTGCGGCCGGGCGGGCGGCTGGCGTTCGTCTGCCCCCGGCCGGCCGGCCCGGACGGTGAGGAGGGACGCGTCCTCGGCCTGCTGGCCTCGTTGCTGGCGGCCGCCGCACCGCAGCCGGCGGCTTCGCCGACCCCGGGACCGGAGCCTGCCCCGGGGGCCGAACCCGCCGCCGCCATGGCCTCCCTGGCGGACCCCGACGGGACCCGGAAGATACTGGAGAGGGCCGCGTTCGGGTCGATCGGGATCACGGCGGTCGACGCGCCCACCTGCTGGGGGCGGGACGCCGGCGACGCCGTGGACTTCTACGTCTCGCGGAGGCCGGGCGCCGAGGTCCCCGAGGAGACACTGCACGCCATGCGTGCCGCCCTGCGGCCCTACGAGACGGACCGGGGCGTCCTGCTGGACGCCGGCGTGTGGGTGGTCACTGCCCGCCGGGAGGGCTGAGCGTCCCGGGGCCGACGGCGCCACGCGCAAGCAGCAGCAGCGCGTCCACCAGGTCCTCCGCCGGACTCCCGGTGGCGAGCCGCCGGAGCTGAAGGCCCATCACCAGCGCCACCGTCGTCGCCGCGAGCCCTTCCGCGTCCGGGACGCCGAGGCCGGTCAGGATCTGCGTGGCGAGCCGGTCGTACGCGGCGAACGCCTCCGCCGCCGCCTCCCGCAGCCGCTCGTCCCGGCCTGCCTCGACGTACAGCTCGAACGTCGCGATGTGCCCGCTGTCGAAGCCGGTGCCGCCAGCCACCTGGCCGGCGAGGGCCGCGGCGCCCGCTATGTCGATACCGTCGCTCCGGCACTCGTCGGCCAGCTCGGTGAAGCGGCGGGTCTCGTCCCGTACGAAGTGCAGCAGGCTTTCGCGCAGCAGCTCGTGCTGCGTCGCGAAGTGGTACGTGACGGAGCCGAGCGACACGCCCGCCTCCTTGGCGATCCGGCGATTGGTCACCGCGGCCACGCCGTCCCTGCCGATGATGTGCAGGACGGCTTCTATGATGCGCTGTCTGGTGGGCGCGGAGCGGGCGGCGGTGGACATGGCCCTCATTGTCCCATCGGGGCACTTCCGCTGGTCATACGGGTGGGCGGGCGCTTCTCGTACCAGCGCAGCTCCGCCTCGAGCTGGGCGGCGAGGGAGATCAGGCGTTCCTCGGCGCCTTCGGGGCCCAGCAGTTGGGCCCCGAGGGGCAGCCCGTCGCGGGTGAGGCCGGCGGGGACGGCGACGCCGGGCCAGCCGAGGACGTTCCACGGCCAGGCGTACGGGCAGGCGGCGGCGATGCCGATGTCCGTGGCCCCGGCGGACTTTCCGTCGAAGGCGCCGACGGGCGGGGGCGGGGTGGCCGTGCTGGGGGTGAGCAGGACGTCGTAGTGGTCGAAGAAGGCGCCGATCCTGCTCTGCTGGGCGGCCTCGCGGGCGCGGGCGGCCCGTACGACGCGTCCGCCGAGCCGGTGGCCGGAGCGGGTGGCGGCGCGGGTGCGCGGGTCGAGGAGCGACGGGTCGGGGTGCCGGTCGGCGTACTCGGCGATGCCGGTCGCGGCGCGGGGCAGGAAGCTCAGGCCGATGAGACCGTAGCGGGGCCGGGCCTCTTCGACGTCGTGCCCGAGCTTCGCGAGCGTCTCGGCGAGCGCGACCACCGCCCGGCGCACCTCCGGGTGGGGGCGGGTGCCGGTGAGGGTGAGTGGCGGGCGCAGGGCGAGCGCGATGCGCAGCCTGCCCGGTTCGCGGCGAGCGGCGGCCGAGGCGTCGATGGCGTCCGGGTGGTACCGCTCGCCGGGGTGCCCGCCGGAGGCCGCGTCCAGCAGCAGGGCCGCGTCCGCGACGGTCCGTGCGAGGGGGCCGTTGACGGTGAGGCCCTGGAAGCAGTCGGTGTAGGGGTGGACGGAGACCCGGCCGCGCTGGGGCTTGATGCCGACGAGATGGGTCCAGGCGGAGGGGATGCGGATGGAGCCGGCGCCGTCGGAACCGAGGGCGGCGGGCACGAGCCCGGCGGCGACGGCGGCCGCCGAGCCGCCGGAGGAACCGCCCGGGGTGTGCGCGGGGGACCAGGGGTTACGGGTGACGCCGAAGGCGGGGCCCTCCGTGAAGGGCCACTGGCCGAGTTCGCAGGAGTTGGTCTTGCCCACGATGACCGCTCCGGCGGCCCGGAGCCTGCGTACGGCCTCTCCGTCGGCCGTGGCCGGCGGGATGTCGCCGGGGCAGCCGAAGTAGGTGGGGACGCCCGCGACGTCGGTGTCGTCCTTGACGGCGACCGGTACACCGAGCAGCGGCAGCCGCTCCCCCGCCGCGAGCCTCCGGTCCGCGTCCCGTGCCTCCTCGAGGGCTTGGTCACCGCGGACGGTCCTGAAAGCGTTGATGCTGCTCCGGGTTGCCTCGATGCGGGCGAGTGTCTCCGCGACGAGTACCTCCGAAGTTGTCTCCCCTGCCGCCAACGCCCTGCAATATTGGGCCAGTTCGCCCATCTCGTCTCTGGACACGCCGCACCCGCCTCCTTATTGTTCGTTCGAACGAACAGGACTGGAGGGTAACCAGATGCGGATCAGAGGAGCAAGCGTTCTGCTCACCGGGGCGACCGGCGGTCTGGGTGGCGAACTCGCCGCCGAACTGGCCGCGCGAGGAGCCAAGTTGACTGTCAGCGGTCGGCGCGCCGACGCCCTCGTACCGCTGGCGGAACGCTACGGCGCCCGCACGGTTGTCGCCGATCTGGCCGATGCGGCCGACGTGGAACGGCTCGCCGCGGAAGCCGCCGGCACGGACATCCTCATATCGAACGCCGCCCTGCCCGGCAGCGGCGATCTGCTGGACTGCACGCCCGAACAGATGGACCGCGCCTTCGCCGTCAACCTGCGCGCTCCCGCCATGCTCGCCCGGCTGCTCGTTCCGTCCATGGTCGACGCCGGCCGCGGCCACCTCGCCTTCGTCGGCTCCCTTGCGGGGAAGGTGACCACGAGGTCGATGTCCCTCTACAGCGGCAGCAAGTTCGGCCTGCGCGGATTCGCGCTGGGGCTGCGTCAGGACCTGCACGGCACGGGCGTCGGCGTGTCGATCGTCCAGCCGGGTTTCGTACGGGACGTGGGCATGTTCGCCGTGACCGGCGCGAAGCCCCCGACGGGCATACGGACGGTGTCGCCGCGTCAGGTCGTCGAGGGTGTCGTGCGGGCCGTGGAACGTGACGTCGCGGAGATCAACGTGGCCCCGATCGAGATGCGGCTGCTGAGCGCGATCGGGGGCCAGTTCCCCGGCTTCGCCGAGCGCCTCCAGCGCGGCGGTCCGGGCGAGCGGACGCTGCGCGAGGTGGTGGCGGCCCAGCGCGACCGCCGCTGAGGCCCTGTCGGCGGGCGTTGCTACGGTCTCCCCCATGCCGCCAGGGGAGGTCACCGTGCAAAGCGCCCGCCGGGCGGCCCTCGACCATGTGCTGGGCCTGATCGCCGAAGCCCCTTGGAGCGGCGGCCTGGTGCTGCGCGGCTCCATGACCCCTGGCGCGGGCGGCTGGTCAGCGCGCTCGCGCCGCTGTTCGCGGCTGTCCGCCGAGCCGCATGAGCACCACGTACAGCACCAGTGACGCCGCGAGGCCCACCGCCCAGCCGTAGTCCGCGAGGGGTCGCAGGAACGGGATAAGACCGTCCTCGGGGAAGGGGCCCTTGCCCGGGGCCGAATGGGAGCCGCCGACCGCGAGCACCCCGCCGACCACGAACGCGGCCACGGCACGCAGGTTCCAGCCCGAGGTGTACCAGTAGGGGCCGCCGGGCGTGTAGAGCGCGGTCAGGTCGAGGACGGTCCGGCGCACGAGCCAGTAGTCGGCGATGAGGATGCCGGCGACGGTGCCGAGCAGCCCGCCGACGAGCCCCAGCCAGGTGAAGATGTACAGCTCTGGCGTCTCGGTCAGTTTCCACGGCATGATCAGCACGCCGACGACGCCGGTGATCAGCGCGCCGGTACGGAAGTTGATGAACTTGGGAGCCAGGTTCGCCAGGTCGTACGCCGGCGACACCACGTTCGCCGCGATGTTCACCGAGATCGTCGCGACGAGCACGGTGATCAGGGCGAAGAGCAGACCGAAGACGTTGTCGGTCTTGGCCGCCAGCGCGACCGGGTCCCACACGGCCGCCCCGTACACCGCTTGCGAGCCGGACGTGACGAACACCGACAGCAGCGCGAACAGGGTCATCGTGGTGGGCAGGCCGAGCGTCTGGCCCCAGATCTGTGCGCGCTGGCCCGCCCCGAACCGTGTGAAGTCGGGGATGTTCAGCGAGAGGGTCGCCCAGAAGGCGATCATGCCCATCAGGGACGGGAAGAAGACCGGCCAGAAGTCCGCGCCCCAGCCCAGCTTCGAGGGCTGGTCGAGCAGCGGGCCGACACCGCCCGCCTTGGCGGTGACCCACACCAGCAGCACCACCGCGCCGACGATGACGAACGGCGCGGCCCAGTTCTCGAACCGGCGCAGTGCCTCCATCCCCCGGTAGATGATGGCCAGTTCCAGCGCCCAGAAGAGGACGAAGCAGACCCACAGCGTCCACGGCTGCCCGCCGACCTCGGCCGCCTCCGCCCAGCCGCCGAAGATCTTGCCGAGCAGGACGAAGATGCCCTGGCCGCCGATCCAGGTCTGGATGCCGAACCAGGCGCAGGCCACCGCGGCCCGGATCATCGCCGGCAGGTTCGCGCCGCGCAGCCCGAAGGAGGCGCGGGCGAGCACCGGGAAGGGAATGCCGTACTTGGGACCCGCGTGGCCGGTCAGCAGCATCGGCAGCAGCACGATGACGTTGGCCAGGGCGATGGTGAACACCGCCTGCTTCCAGTCCATGCCGAGCGCGACGAGCCCGGAGGCGAGCAGCCAGGAGGGGATGTTGTGGGCCATGCCGACCCACAGGGCGGCGAAGTTGTAGGTGGTCCACCGGCGGCGGGCGACCGGCACGGGCAGCAGGTCGTCGTTGACGAAGCGGTTGTCCGCGAGGGTGGTGCCCGGCGGGAGTTCGACGCGTCCCGCCGGGTCCTGTATCGGTTCTTCTGACGGCACGGGCGGGACGGTCGCGGTCATGGCGGCGAGGGCCCTTCGGAGGAGGTCAGCGGTTCAGTGCCGGGATGATCTCCGCGCCGTACGCGTCGATCGTCGTTTCCTTCGCGTCGTGCATGTTGTAGAGCGCGAACTGGTCGACGCCCAGGTCGCGCAGCGCCTGGAGCTTCTCGATGTGCGCCTCGGCCGGCCCGAGCAGGCAGAACCGGTCGACGATCTCGTCGGGGACGAAGTCGGTGGACGGATTGCCGGCGCGGCCGTGGTGGCTGTAGTCGTAGCCGTGCCGCCCCTTGATGTAGGCGGTGAGCGCCTCCGGGACCATGTCGGAGTGCTCGCCGTAGCGGGAGACGAGGTCCGCGACGTGGTTGCCCACCATCCCGCCGAACCACCGGCACTGCTCCCGGGCGTGTGCCAGGTCGTCGCTCACGTACGCGGGCGCCGCGACGCAGACGGTGACGGAGGCCGGGTCGCGTCCGGCGTCGGCGGCCGCGGTGCGCACGGCCTTCACCATCCACTCCGTCAGGTACGGGTCGGCGAGCTGGAGGATGAAGCCGTCGGCCTTCTGCCCGGCGAGAGCCAGGGCCTTGGGCCCGTAAGCCGCCATCCACACCGGCAGCTTCCCGTCCCTGACCCAGGGGATCCGGAGCGGCTGCCCGTCGACGACGGTCTCGCGCCCTTCCGCGAGATCGCGGATCACGTCGATGGCCTCGCCGAGCCTGGCGAGCGTGTTGGGGCGGCGTCCGGCCACCCGCATGGCGGAGTCACCGCGCCCGATGCCGCACACGGTGCGGTTGCCGTACATGTCGTTGAGGGTGGCGAAGGTGGAGGCGGTCACCTCCCAGGTGCGGGTGCCGGGGTTGGTCACCATGGGCCCGACGGTGAGTTTCGTCGTGTGCTCCAGGATGCGGCTGTAGATGACGAACGGCTCCTGCCACAGCACCGCGGAGTCGAAGGTCCAGCCGTAGCGGAAGCCGTTGCGTTCCGCGCGCCGCATCAGCCCGACGACCGCGGACGCGGGCGGGTCGGTCTGCAGGACGAGTCCGAAGTCCACGGCATGGCCTCCTAGTTCAGGTACTGGCAGGTGGAGCGGGGGGTGTACACGCCGTGGCCGGCGCGGCCGGTGAACGTCCGCCCGTCGATGACCACTTCGCCCCGGGACAGCACGGTCTCCACCTGTCCGGTGATCCGTTTGCCCTCGTACGCCGAGTAGTCGACGTTCATGTGGTGTGTCCGGACGGACAGGGTCTGTTCTGCGTGCGGGTCGTAGATGACGATGTCGGCGTCGGCGCCGGGGGCGATGGTGCCCTTCTTCGGGTAGAGGCCGAACATCCTGGCGGGTGTGGCGCAGGCGATCTCGATCCAGCGGCGGCGGCTGATGTGCCCGTCGACCACGGCCTGGTGGAGGAGGTCCATGCGGTTCTCCACGCCGGGGAGACCGTTGGGGATCTTGGAGAAGTCGCCGCGGCCGAGTTCCTTCTGCCCGGTGAAGCAGAAGGGGCAGTGGTCGGTGGAGACCACCTGGAGGTCGTTGGTGCGCAGGCCCCGCCACAGTGCCGCCTGGTGCTCACGCGGCCGGAGCGGTGTGGAGCAGACGTACTTGGCGCCCTCGAAGTCGGGCTCGGCGAGGTTGTCGGTGGACAGGAAGAGGTACTGCGGGCAGGTCTCGCCGAAGACGGGCAGTCCCTTGTCGCGGGCCGCGGCGAGCTCCGCGACGGCCTCCTCCGCGGAGACGTGCACCACGTACAGCGGGGCGCCGGCGACGCGGGCGAGCTGGATGGCCCGGTGGGTGGCCTCGGCCTCCAGAAGGACCTTGCGTACCTCGCCGTGGTAGCGGGGATCGGTGCGGCCCTCGGCGAGCGCCTGCTCGACCAGTACGTCGATGGCGATGCCGTTCTCCGCGTGCATCATGATCAGGCCGCCGTTGACGGCGGAGCGCTGCATCGCGCGAAGGATCTGCCCGTCGTCGCTGTAGAAGACGCCGGGGTAGGCCATGAAGAGTTTGAAGGAGGTGATGCCCTCCTCCACCAGCAGGTCCATCTCCTTCAGCGACTGCTCGTTGACGTCGGAGAGGATCATGTGGAAGCCGTAGTCGACGGCGCAGTTGCCGTCGGCCTTGGCGTACCAGGCGTCGAGGCCCTCCCGCAGCGCCCGCCCCACCGACTGCACCGCGAAGTCGATGATCGTGGTCGTGCCGCCCCAGGCGGCGGCGCGGGTGCCCGTCTCGAACGTGTCGGAGGCGAAGGTCCCGCCGAACGGCAGCTCCATGTGGGTGTGGGCGTCGACGCCGCCCGGCAGGACGTACTTGTTGGTCGCGTCGATGGTGCGGGCGGCCGTCCACGTCTGCGAGACGGGCGAGTTGTGCGCGGCGAGCGCGGCGATGCGGCCGTCCTCGACGAGGACGTCGGCGTGCATCTCGTCGGCGGCGGTCACGACGAGTCCGCCGCGGATCAGGGTGCGGTTGCTCATGGTCTCCTCGCGTGGGAAGTGGCGGCGGTCGCGTGGCAACTACAGGCTGCGCAAGGCCCGTTCAAGGACGAGGGCCCCCTCTTCCGCTTCCGCGACGGTCAGGGAGAGCGGCGGGGCGATGCGCAGGACGCTGGTGTTGTGGCCGCCGCCCTTGCCGATCAGCAGGCCGCCCTCGCGGGCGGCCTCGAGGACGGTCGCCGCCGCCTGGGGGTCGGCCTCGTCGGTGCCCGGCCTGACCAGCTCGATGCCGATCATGAGTCCACGGCCCCGTACCTCCCGCACGGCGGGCACGCTCGCCGCGATGCCGCGAAGCCGTTCGATCAGCAGGCCGCCGACCCGGCGGGCGTTTCCCTGGAGGTCGTGCTCCAGGAGGTAGGAGAGGTTGGCGACGCCGGCGGCCATCGTGACGGGGCTGCCGCCGAAGGTGGAGATGGAGTTCGCGTCGAGGCAGTTCATGATCTCGGCGCGGGCGACGACGCCGCCCACGGACATGCCGTTGCCGATGCCCTTGGCGAAGGTGAGGATGTCGGGCGGACCGCTTCGGCCGTGGGCCTGCCAGCCCCAGAAGTGCTCGCCGGTGCGGCCCCAGCCGGTCTGCACCTCGTCGGAGATCCACAGGATGCCGTGCCGGTCCAGGACCTCGCGGAAGGCGGCGTACAGGCCGTCGGGCGGTGAGGTGAAGCCGCCGACGCCCTGCACCGGCTCCGCGATCAGCGCGGCCACGTCGTGGGTGTGTCCGAGGAGGTCCTCGAGGTCGGCGACGCACGCCTCGATGAACTGCGCGTCGGAGAGGTGGGCGAAGGGGCCGCGGCTGCGGACGCCTCCGTGCACGTACAGCGTCTGGAGCGGCGAGAGGCTGGTCGGCGACCAGGCGTGGTTGCCGGTGACGGAGACCGCGGAGAACGACCGGCCGTGGTAGCTGTTGCGCATCGCCAGGATCTGGTTGGAGCGGCGGTGGCCGGTCGCCAGCAGCAGCGCGGTGTCGTTGGCCTCCGTGCCGGAGGTGGTGAAGAAGACGCGGGCGTCCGGGATGCCGGAGAGCGCGGCGATCCGTTCGGCGAGCTCCACCATGGGGCGGTTGAGGTAGAGGGTGGAGGAGTGGATGAGCCGTCCGGCCTGCTCGCTCACCGCCTTGGTGACCTCGGGCAGCGCGTGGGCGGTCATGGTGGTGAGGATGCCGCCGAAGAAGTCCAGGTAGCGGTTGCCGTCCGCGTCCCAGACGTGGCGGCCTTCGCCGTGGGTGATCTCGATCGGCTGCTTGTAGTAGAGCGCGACCCAGTCGGGGATGACGGCACGGTGCCGCTCGTAGAGGTCGGTCACGGCTGCACCAGCCCTTCGTAGGCGTCGGGCCGGCGGTCGCGGTAGAACGCCCACTGCTGCCGCACCGTCTCGATCATGTCGAAGTCGAGGTCCCGTACGACGAGCTCCTCCTCCTTGTCGCTGGCGACGTCGCCGACGAACTGGCCGCGCGGGTCGACGAAGTAGCTGGTGCCGTAGAAGTCGTTGTCGCCGTACTCCTCGATGCCGACGCGGTTGATGGCGGCGACGAAGTACTCGTTGGCGACGGCGGCGGCGGGCTGCTCCAGCTGCCACAGATAGGAGGACAGTCCGCGGTGCGTCGCGGACGGGTTGTACACCAACTGGGCGCCGCTGAGCCCGAGTTGCCGCCAGCCCTCCGGGAAGTGGCGGTCGTAGCAGATGTAGACGCCGACCTTGCCGACCGCGGTGTCGAACACGGGCCAGCCGGCGTTGCCGGGCCTGAAGTAGTACTTCTCCCAGAAGCCCTTGACCTGGGGGATGTGGTGCTTGCGGTACTTGCCCAGGTAGCTGCCGTCTGCGTCGATCACGGCGGCGGTGTTGTAGTAGAAGCCCGCGCCCTCGACCTCGAAGACCGGGACCACGATCACCATGCCGGTCTCGCGGGCGAGCTCCTGCATCCGCCGGACCGTCGGACCGTCCGGCACCGGCTCGGCCCAGCGGTAGTGCTCGGGGTCCTGGACCTGGCAGAAGTAGGGGGCGTTGAAGACCTCTTGGAAGCCGATGACCTTGGCGCCCTGCCGGGCCGCCTCCCGGGCGTGTTCCTCATGTTTGGCGATCATGGATTCGGTGTCGCCGGTCCAGGTTGCCTGGACGAGTGCGGCGCGTACGACAGTGGCCATGAGCTGCTCCTTCGACAGGACGTCCGAGAGCTTCTACGCACGTAGACACGGTGCGTAGGAGGAGAACGTAAGCCGCGTCACACTCGGGGGCAAGACCATCGTCGTGAACCCGCTGAGTCGATCTTGTTTCGTACCCGAGCGGTCGACATCGATCATTTTCAGCCGCGGAGGTGTCCGGCCACGCGCAGTGCGTGGACGATGTCCCGCTCCCTGGCCGGCGAGACGTCCCGGGCGGCGTCGAGCAGCATCGGCACCAGCCGGGCGGGGTCCAACGCCACGCAGGCAGCCGCGTCCGCGGCGGTGCGGACCTGCACGAACGCGGCCAGCAGGGTACGGGCACGGTGCGGCGTTCCCGCCTCCTCCAGCGTGAGGACGGCGTCCGCGATCTCGTCGGGGGAACGGAACACCCCCTGGCGCAGCAGCTGCCCGCCGTCGTCGCCCCGGCCCGCCGCGACGAGCGCTTCCGCGGCGGCGGCGAGCCGTAAGGCCGGCTGTGACGCCACCTCCCAGAGCAGGGTGGCCCAGTCCGCCGCCGGTCCCGAGCGGTTCAGCTCGTCGGCGAGCGCCGGCAGCCAGGCCGCGGGCCGGGCGGCGGCCTCGCAGATCAGGGCGTGCGCCTCGCCGCCGCGGCCCTCGGCGCGGAGCCGGCCGAGCGCGGCGACGGTGTCCCTGGCGGCGCGGTACGCGCCCTCCGGCACAGGCGGCGCCTCCGGGGCGGCCTCGGCCGCGACGCCGCCGTAGCGGGCTCCGCGCGGCACGTCACCCGCGACCGGCAGCAGGGGCACGGCGACGGCGTCGTCCCCCGCGTCCTCCATGCCCGCGAACCGGGCCCCGCCGCGAGGACGGCGCTTCTTCCCCGCGCCGCGCCTCTTTCCGTCGCCCGGCGGGACTTCGGCCGGCTGCCGCGCCTCGGGCCGCGTTCCGGCGCCCGCGGGCGCCGCGGGCCGGTGCGCCGGGTCGTCCGCGGGTCCCGGACCGGTCGGGACGAGGCCGGCCAGGCGGGAGTCCAGTTCCGCGAGCCGGCGCACCGCCCTGGTGTGGTCGTCCCTGGTCCACGCGAGCTCGTGGGTGAGGCGTTCCGCCTCCGCCGAGCCCTGTGCGCTCCCGGCCAGCAGCCGGAGGATCTCCTCGGCCCGGCCCTGTGCGCGCAGCCGTTCCCGGCGCATGAACTCGACCCGCTCCTCGAGCCTTTCGCGACCGCCCGGCAGCCGGTCGTGCGCGGCGGCGGCCGCCGCGTGCAGCCCGGCCGCCCGCGCGGACTCCGCGGAGTCCTGGGCGGGCAGGTCGTGCAGCAGGGACTCGACCACGTCCCAGGGCGGGATCTCGCTGCCGTCCAGGCAGGCCCGCATGCCCTCCGGGTCACGCCGCAGGAAGACCGCGTACCAGCCTCCGGCCGGGTCGAGCCGCCTCACCAGCTCCCCGAAGTACCGCGCGAAGGTCCCGATGTCCGCCGGGAGTTGGTGCACCGTCATCGCCGCCCCTGCCGCCCCACTGCCGAATGGAGCCCTCCGCTCCGAGGGCACCGCAGGCATTCGACCGCAGGGGTGTTACAGGGCTGCTACGGCGCCTTTTCAGAAAGTGACCGCGATACCGGTGTGCGGGCGCTTGCCCAGTCGCACGATCATCGCCGGCCAGTCGACGGCCCAGAACTGCCAGGTGTACTTGCGCGACAGGAGCTTGCGGACCGCGCCCAGTTCGGCTCCGTCCAGGAGCCGGGCGGTGCCCTCCGCGGTGGGGGCGCCTTCCTCGACCTTGCCCCGTACGTCGCAGACGGTGACGACGACCCGGCTGTCGTTGCGCAGGCGCTTGACCTTCCACGAGTCCGTGCGGGTCCAGAAAAACAGCTCACCGCCGTCCACCGCGAACCACACGGGCGTGGCCACTCCGGTCCCGTTCTTGCGGAACGTGGTGACACTGACGTACCTGGCGCTGGCGAACATCTCGGCACTCACGCCCGCGAGACTACGCCCCCTGCCGCCGGCTCAGGCCACCGGTACCGGCACGGACGACGGCACGGGCACAGGCGCAGGGGCGCAGTGGACGGCGAGTTCGTCCATGGACAGGTCGAGAGCCACGGCCAGAGCGGCGACGGTGAAGAACGCGGGGGTGGGTGCCCGCCCCGTCTCGATCTTGCGCAGTGTCTCCGGGGAGATGCCCGCCGTGGCGGCCACCTCGACCATGCTGCGGTCGCCGCGCGCCCGGCGGAGCAGCCGGCCGAGCCGTTCGCCGCGTTCGCGCTCTTCGGCGGTGAGAGGAGTGCGCACCATGTCGCGCATCCTAGCGGTCGGTATTTCTATACCGGTATTGAATACCGTCCAGCGGGACCGGTTGCCGGTTCCGTTCCCGGCCGTGCCGGGGCGTCTTTGCGGATTTACGGACGGCGGCCCTCGGATACTCACGGCGCCGTGGGCCCCCGAAGACTGTCCACCCTGCCGCGAAGAGGCGCGTCAGCCTCCGTCGACGAACCGCCGGGCCAGTTCCTCGCCCAGTTTCTCCGCCGCGGCGCGGCTCTCGATCGGCGACACCTTCGAGTCCTTGAAGACGATGTAGGTGACTCCGGACGCAACGCCGCCCGTCGCCGGGTCCGGGTCGATCCCGAGCGCCTCCGCCGCCGCGTAGGACGCCTCACCGATGATGCCGCTCGGCCCGGTGTCGCCCACCACCCCGTACACGACCTTGCCGTCATGGATGATCGCGGCGGCGGAACCGCCTCGGATGCCGGACGCCCAGTAGTTCCAGACCGGGCTCGGGCCGGGCACGACGACGAACGGCAGCTCCGCCGCGTCGAGATACCTCCCGTCCGAGCCGGTGAAGGCCGTGGCCGGCTGGAACGAGGGGTCGGTGCCGCTGTTGCACCGCGTGCTGCGCCGGCCGTCGCAGTCGATGTCCATGTCCGCCTTCCAGAAGACGGCCCCCTCGTGCTCGCAGACGGGAATGTTCGCCGGCCCGCCCCGGTCGGTGCTGTAGTCGCCCTTGGAGATCCTGGTGCAGTGCTCCACCTCGGCCAGCAGCTCCGCCGCGTCGACACCCGCCGCCGGTGCCGTGCGGTACAGGTCGGGCGCGGGCGGCGGCGGCACGGAGCCGGGCTTGGCGGCCGCCGGGAGCGCAGCCGTTCCGAGCATGACCGAACCGACTGTCACGATGAGAGCGATGCTTCGAATGCGCACAGGGAGCCTTTCTGTTCGAAAGGCTCCCTACCCGTACCTGCGCGCACGGTCACAGCCGCACCGCCGGACGGGTGACCCACCGGCGTGTCCCGCGCTTCGTCAGCGGGACGGGCGGACCACCATCGCGGAGCCGCCGCCGCGCCGTTGCTTCTCCGCCGCCGCGAGCCACCGGCCGTCCGGCAGCCGTTGGACACCCGTGGCGGCGCCGATCTCCTGGTTCAGCCGGAACTCGTGCCCGATCGCCTCGAGACGCTGCCTCAGCGGGCTGTTCCACAGGGCCGGTTCCAGCTCGGTCGTCGGCTGGTTGCGCTGGCTGGCCCGGGGCGCGGCGATCGCGTCCACCAGCGGCAGGCCACGGTCCAGATGGCCCGTCAGGGTCTGCAGGACCGTCGTGATGATGGTCGCGCCGCCCGGTGAGCCGAGCGCCAGCACGGGACGGCCGTGGTGGTCCAGCACGATCGTGGGCGAGATGGACGAACGCGGCCGCTTGCCCGGGCCGGGCAGGTTCGGGTCGTGGACCGCGGGGTCGGCCGGCCGGAAGGAGAAGTCGGTCAGCTCGTTGTTGAGCAGGAATCCGCGCCCGGGGACGGTGATGCCGCTGCCGCCGGTCTGCTCGATGGTGAGCGTGTAGGCGACGACGTTGCCCCACTTGTCGGCGGTCGTCAGATGGGTGGTGTTCTCCCCCTCGTACGTCGTCGGGGCCGCCGCTCCCGCCGACCCGCAGCGCTCCGGCCGGCGCGGGTCGCCCGGTGCCAGCGGACTGGTGAGCACCGAGCCGTCCTTGATCAGGCACTCGCGCGAGTCGGCGAAGCGCTGGGACAGCAGACCGGCGGTCGGCACGTCCTCGAACGCCGGGTCGCCGACCCACCGCCCGCGGTCCGCGAACACGATGCGGCTCGCCTCGATGAACCGGTGCAGATACCGCTCCTCCGAGATGTCCGACAGGTCGGTGCGCTCCAGGATGTTGAGCGCCTCGCCGACGCTGGTACCGCCCGAGGAGGAGGGGGGCATGCCGTAGACGTTGAGGCCCCGGTACGACACCTTCGCCGGTTCGCGGCGCACCGTCTCGTACGCCCGCAGGTCGCGCTGTGTCAGGTCTCCGGGCCGGACCACCCGCGTGGCGTCCTCGTCGACCGGTGGGTTGCGCACGGTTTCGACGATGTCCCTGGCGAGGGGGCCTTCGTAGAGCGCCCCGGCGCCCTTTCTGCCGAGTTCCTTGTAGGTGCGGGCCAGGTCGGGGTTCCTGATGACCGATCCGACGACCGGGAGACGCCCGTCGGGCAGGAACAGCTCGGCGGAGGCGGGGAAGTCACGGAAGCGCGCCTCGTTGGCCGCGGTCTGCGAACGGAAGGTCTCGTCGACGGTGAACCCGTGCTCCGCCAGGCGCTCCGCGGGCTTCAGCAGCTCGCCCAGCGGCCGGCTGCCCCACTCCTCGAGCGCGGTGTCCCAGGTGGCGGGGGTGCCGGGCGTGCCGACGCCGAGGCCGCTGGTCACGGCTTCCGCGAACGGTACGGGCGTGCCGTTCTCCAGGAAGAGGGAGGCGTCGGCCGAACGCGGGGCGGTCTCCCGGCCGTCGACGGTGTGCACCGTACGGGTCCTGGCGTCGTAGTGGACGAAGTAGCCACCGCCGCCGATGCCGGCGGAGTACGGCTCCGTCACGCCGAGCGCCGCGGCGGTCGCCACCGCCGCGTCAACGGCGTTGCCGCCGTTACGGAGCACCTCGATACCAGCCGCCGAGGCGTCGGCGTCGACGCTCGCGACCGCCCCGCCGTGGCCGACGGCCACCGGGGTTTTGGCGGGTGGTGCCGTGGGAGGGGCGGTACGGGGCGTGGGCGGGGCTGCGGCGCCGATCGAGACGACGGCCGCGGCAAGGGCCACGACCGAGACCTTCCGTGCGGTGGAGCGACGCATTCGTACCTCCAGTCAGCCGGTGTCGGCGCAGCGTAACGGTTCACGGGGCGGGAGTCCCGGGTGCCTGCGGGCGCGTCGCCGGCTCAGCCGGCCGCCCGGTGCGAGCTGCGTGCCTGCGGTACCGCGGTCCGGGCCGCCCGCGTCACATCGGCCACGAGCTCGACCACATCGGGGCCGTACGCCTGCGAGTTGACCACCTTGAGCAGCAGGCAGAAGGAACCGTTGCCGTGCTTGCGGGCGAGCTTCTCGTGGTGCCGGGCCAGGTAGCGGGTGGCCGCCTGGTTGGTGATGGCGCGCTGCCCGCAGAAGAGGAACACGGGCCGGGCGTCCTCCCCCGCGGTCAGCCGCGCGAGCAGCACGTACTCCGCCGCGCCGGGCTCCATGCGGTAGCGCTCGGAGCCGATCTGGAACGCGCCCTGGTCCGGCCCCGGTTCGGCGTCGGTGTTCACCTTCACCCCGGGCAGCATGGAGTGCAGGTGTGCCGCCATACGGCGGTTGGACACCGGCCCGCCCACGCAGAACTCGGTGCGCTCACCGAAACCCTGCTGTGCCGTGTCGTGCCAGACGATCTGGGCGTTCGCCCCGCAGTCCTTGATGAGCGCGGACAGTTCCAGAAGGGCGAAGACGTCGAAGCGGTGCACCGAACCGTCGCGGCCCGCCTCGCGGTTGACGACGAGCAAGGACTCCGAATTCCCGGGCAGGCCGAAGAACCCCTGCTTGCGCCGCAGTCGGCGGCGCCATAGGTAGGTGCGGGCGAGCCAGCCGATCGCCGCACTGATTCCCGCGGCCACCACACCGAGCACGATGTTGCGTACGTCGTCAGTCATGGGCGCGCATGTTAGCGGTGCCGCAGACGCCTGTTCGAGCCGGTCCCTTCGGCGACTGCCGCGCCGCCCGCTGACACGACGTCCAATAATTGTTACGGTGGCGTAACTTACTGGGGAGTTACCTCAGGTAGCTCCGCGACCTTACCGTCGGGTCACTTCGTTGGGACAGATGAGTCAGGAGTGATCTGTGGGACTTCCTCGCAAGGCTCTGCGCACCACCGCCATCGGTACGGTCTCCGCCGCACTGCTCGCCGGTTCCGCCACCGCAGCGGCCCCCGACGCCCTCCCGGCCGCCCCGGCCCCGGCCCTGTGGAACAGCGCCGCCACCGCCTCCCCCGACGTCCGCTTCGTCGACATCGAGGGGGACGGCGGGATCGTGCTGAAGGCCAACGTCGTCACACCCGCCGGCGCCGACGGCCGGCGGACGTACCCCGTCGTCGTACTGCCGACCAGCTGGGCGATGCCGCAGATCGAGTACCTCGCCCAGGCGAAGAAGCTCGCCGACTCCGGCTATGTGGTGGTGAGTTACAACTCCCGCGGCTTCTGGCAGTCCGGCGGCGAGATCGAGACGGCCGGACCGCCCGACATCGCCGACGCGTCCAGGGTGATCGACTGGGCACTGGCCAACACCCCGGCCGACCCGGACAGGGTGGGCATGGCGGGCGTCTCCTACGGAGCCGGCATCAGCCTGCTGGCCTCCGCGAAGGACAAGCGCATCAAGGCGGTTGCCGCGCTCAGCGGCTGGGCGGACCTCATCGACTCCATCTACAGCGGCCGCACGCAGCACCTGCAGGCCGCCGCCCTCCTCAGCGGCGCCGGCCATCTCACGGGCCGCCCCAGCGCCGAACTCCAAGGGATCATGACCGCCTTCCTGACCTCGGATCTGTCCAAGGAGCAGGAGATGATCGAGTGGGGGCGCAAGCGCTCCCCCGCCACCTACCTCGACGAGATCAACGCCAACGGCGCCGCGATCATGCTCGGCAACGCGTGGGGCGACTCGCTCTTCCCGCCCAACCAGTACGCCGACTTCTACGAGCGGCTCAACGGCCCCAAGCGGCTGGAGTTCCGCCCCGGCGACCACGCCACCGCGGAGGGCACCGGACTGCTCGGGCTGCCCAACGACACCTGGACCAGCGCCCACCGGTGGCTGGACCACCACCTCAAGGGCGCCGACAACGGCGTGGACCGCGAGCCGCCCGTACGCATCCGGACGCGCACGGGCGGCACCGTGGAGTCGTACCCCGACTGGAAGTCGGTGGGCGCGGACCGGAAGAAGATCGCACTCGGCGGGGCGCAGAGCATCCGGACGGGCGTCGACTCCGGTGCGAACGGCGGGCTCATCTTCCTCTCCAGCATGCTCGACCAGTTCGCCCAGCTGCCACCGATGGCGTCGATCCCGCTGCTGCCGCGCTCCTTCGCGGCGGTGTGGCAGTCCGAGTGGTACCGGACGGAGCAGCGGGTGCGCGGCACCGCGAAGCTGCACACCACGGTCACGAGCACCAAGGGGAGCGGCACCCTCGTCGCGTACCTCTACGACGTGGGCCCGCTCGGCCTCGGCAAGCTGGTCGCAAGCGCGCCGTACACGTTCCACGGCAGGACGCCTGGTCAGCCGTTCGCCGTCGACCTGGAGTTGTACTCCACCGCCTACGACGTACCGGCCGGCCACCGTCTCGCCGTGGTCGTCGACACCGTCGACCCGCTCTACATCGAGCACAACCCGACCGGCGCGCAGCTGACCTTCTCCTCGCCCGCGGCCGACCCGTCGTACCTCTCGGTCCCGCTGCAGCAGAAGTGATCACCGGCCGCTGCCGGCTGGGCCCCTCATTCAGGCAGGGGCCGAGTGGTGCTCCATGCGCCACCGCACCGGCCCGCTCGCGCCCGCCACGGGGCTCGGGGTGCCTTCGGCAGCGGCGTTCCCGGTCGAGCCCGCCCGCACGCGGCATCTCCTCGCGCCGTGCGGGCGGGTCCCGACCGGTGTTCCCTGTGTTCCGTGAACGGCCCCATCGGTGCGGGCGGCCGCATCAGTGCTTGAGGATCTTGGAGAGGAAGTCCTTGGCGCGGTCGGTCTCCGGACGCGTGAAGAAGTCGTCCGGGGAGCGGTCCTCGATGATGCGGCCGTCGGCCATGAAGACGACGCGGTTCGCGGCGGAGCGGGCGAAGCCCATCTCATGGGTGACGACGACCATGGTCATCCCCTCGGCGGCGAGTTGCTGCATCACCTCCAGCACCTCGTTGATCATTTCCGGGTCGAGGGCCGAGGTCGGTTCGTCGAAGAGCATGACCTTGGGGTCCATGGCGAGTGCGCGGGCGATGGCCACGCGCTGCTGCTGGCCGCCGGAGAGCTGGGCGGGGTACTTGTCCGCCTGGTCGGCGAGCCCGACCCGTTCGAGCAGTTCACGGGATCGGCGGTCCGCCTCCTCCCTCTTGCGGCCGCGGGCCTTGACCGGGCCGAGCGAGACATTGGCCAGCACGGTCTTGTGCGCGAAGAGGTTGAACGACTGGAAGACCATGCCGACGTCCGCCCGGAGCTTCGCGAGCTCGCGGCCCTCCGCGGGCAGCGGCTGTCCGTCGATCAGGATGTCGCCCGACTCGACGGTCTCCAGCCGGTTGATGACCCGGCAGAGCGTCGACTTCCCGGAGCCCGACGGGCCGATGACCACCACCACCTCCCCGCGGCCGACGGTGAGGTGGATGTCCCGGAGTACGTGCAACTGCCCGAAGTGCTTGTTGACCTCGCGCAGCTCGATCAACGGATCGACGGCCATACGCTGCTCTACCCACTCTCAGCTGTGTGTCGTGGCCAGCGCAAACTAACCGGGCCGCCGAGGGGGTCCACAACCGACACGCACAGGCGGACCAAAAGCCGTACTAATACGGAATCTAGGCTTCCGACGCCTCCGCGTACACCTGTGACAGCTCGGGAGCCCCGTTGAACGCCCACTCCACACCGGCCTCGACCACACCGATCTCCCGCCCGGAGGCGAGCCGCACCACCGGATGGCCGCCCGGCCAGATGTGCCAGGCGGCCCCGGGCACGGTGCGCACGATCACCGTGCCGAGGTAGAGGCCCGCGTCGTTCCCCAGCCAGGGAAGCTCCTCCGGATCGTCGCGCCAGCGCGGCGGAAGCTGGTCCAGCGCGCTCAACGACCCCGGGGAGTCGTCCAGTTCGAGTCCGTCCTGGGCCGCCCTGGAACGCAGCAGTTCGCACTCCGACAGCAGCTCGGTGATGGCCGCCGCACGCTCCGGGTCGTGCCCGGCGGCCGCATCGCCCTTGTCCCTTTCGCCGTGGCGTCCCAGCCAGTGATCCAAGAAGGGGATGTTCATACCGCAAAGCCTCGCATCCCTGCACCCGAATGCACCACAGGGCGCGCGTCAACCAACGTCAGATGTCGAGATCGACAACGACCGGCGCATGGTCGGAGGCGCCCTTGCCCTTGCGCTCCTCGCGGTCGACGAAGCTGTCCTTGACCGCCGTGGTGAAGGGCTCGTTGCCGTAGACCAGGTCGATGCGCATGCCGCGGTTCTTGGGGAAGCAGAGCTGGCGGTAGTCCCAGTAGGTGAACGGGTGCTCGTACTTCAGCGGGCGCGGCACCACATCGGCCAGTCCGCGCTTGCGCAGTGCCTCCAGGGCCGCGCGCTCGGGCGGCGTCACATGCGTCATGCCGTCGAAGAAGGACGGGTCCCACACGTCGTCGTCGGTCGGGGCGATGTTGAAGTCGCCGAGGACGGCGAACGGACGCCCGGCGGCGGCGTCCTCGGTCACCGCGACGGACAACGCCTCCAGCCAGCGCAGCTTGTAGCCGTAGTGGTCATGGGCGACCTCGCGGCCGTTGGGCACATAGACCGACCAGACGCGGGCGGGGCCGCAGGTGGCGGAGATCGCCCTCGGCTCCTGCACGCCCTCGTAGTCCGGGGCGCCGGGCAGCCCGCGGACGACGTCGTCGAGGCCCACCCGGGAGATCACCGCCACGCCGTTCCACCTGCCGGAGGCGTTGACCGCGGACTCGTAGCCGAGCTCACGGAGCTCCGCTGCGGGGAACTGCTCCTCGGTGCACTTGGTCTCCTGGAGGCACAGCACGTCCGTGCCGCTGCTCTCCAGCCAGGCCAGCAGCCGGGGCAGCCGGGCGGTGATCGAGTTGACGTTCCACGTGGCGATACGCATGACCCAAAGCCTAACGGCGGGGTGTGACAGTCGTCCGACCCCGCCGCGTGACCCTCACAGCTCCAGCGTCTGCCCGGCGGCCAGGCGCTCGTGCCCGGCGCCGCCGAGCTCGCCGATCTGCCGGTCGTAGATGGGCCGGGCGAGGTCCGTGAGCAGGGCGTCATGGACATCGACGGCGCGGCGCGGCGCCACATCGCGGACGTAGTCGATGACCTCGGAGATCTTGTTCCACGGGGCGTGGACCGGCAGCATCAGCGTGTCCACCGGCCGGCCGGGGACGGTGAGCGCGTCGCCCGGGTGGAAGACGGATCCGTCCACCAGGTAGCCGACATTGGTGATCCGTGGGATGTCCGGGTGGATCACCGCGTGCAGCTCGCCGTGCACCTGGACGTCGAAGCCCGCCGCGGTGAAGGTGTCGCCGTGCCCCACGGTGCTCACCCGCCCGGGGAACGCCGCGGACAGCCGCTCGGCGACGCTGCGCAGGGTCCACAGCCGGGCGGACGGGTTCGCCTCGAGCGCCGCCCGCAGTCTGCCCTCGTCGAAGTGGTCGGGGTGCTCGTGCGTGACGAGCAGGACGTCGGCCCCGACGGCGGCGTCCTGCTCGCTGAACCCGCCGGGGTCGATGACCAGACGCCGCCCGTCCTTCTCGAGCTGGACACAGGCGTGGATCCGCTTGGTGAGCCTCATGCCGACATCCTGCTACGCCCGGGGCGTCGTCTCCTCCTGTATCACCGCCTGCGCCACCCGGAAAGCGGAGTTCGCCGCGGGGACGCCGCAGTAGACGGCCGTGTGGATCAGGATCTCCCTGATCTCCGAGGGGGTCAGGCCGTTGCGCAGCGCCGCCCTGGTGTGCGAGGCCAGCTCGTCCAGATGCCCCCCGGCGACCAGCGCGGTCAGCGTCACACAGCTGCGCATGCGTCTGTCCAGGCCGTCACGGGTCCACACCTCGCCCCAGGCGAAGCGGGTGATCAGCTCCTGGAAGTCGCCGGTGAAGTCGTCGCCGTCGGCCAGCACGTCGTCGACGTGCGCGTCGCCGAGCACCTCACGGCGCACCTTCATCCCCGCCTGGTACGGGTCGGGCCTGCCCGGCCCCGTGGCCTGCGGCTGCTCCGTGGCGGCGGGCGCGATCTCGGCGACCGGCGCGACTGGCGGCGAGGTCACAGGAGCCGACGGGGCAGGGATGGCCGCGAGCGTGTCGTGCCAGGCGGTGGCGAAGTGGTGGGCGAGCAGATCCGTCACGGCGGCGGGCTGCTCGACCGGCGCCAGGTGGGAGGCGCCGGGGACGAGCGCGAGCCGGGCGTCCGGTATCCCGGCGACCAGGGTGCGGGCCTCCGCGGGCCCGGTGACCTGGTCCTCGGAGCCGACCACGACGAGGGTGGGGACCTGGATACGGCCGAGACCGGCACGGACGTCGAACGCGGCCAGCGCCTCGCACGCGGCGATGTAGCAGCCGGGGTCGGTGGTGCGGACCATCTGGACGGCCCACTCGACGATGGCCGGCTGGGCGGCGGCGAACGCCGGAGTGAACCAACGCTCGGGCGCGCTGCGGGCGATCGGGTCGAGCCCGTTGGTGCGGACGACGACACCACGCCGGCGGAACTCGTCAGCGGTGCCGAACCGGGGGGACGCCGCGACGAGCGCCAGGGCGGCCACGCGCTGCGGGTGGCGCAGCGCCAGCTCGATGCCCACGGCGCCGCCGACCGAGCAGCCGGCGTAGCCGAACCGCTGCACACCGAGCTGGTCCAGGGTGGCGAGCAGCCGCTCCGCGAGGTCACCGACGGACGCGGCGGGGTACGCGGGCGCGCCGCCGTGGCCGGGCAGGTCGTACCGGATCACCCGCCACCGCTCGGAGAGCTCGGCGATCTGCCGGTCCCACATGTGCCATGTGGTGCCGAGGGAGGGGCCCAGGACCAGGATCGGCGCGTCTTCCGGCCCGTCGACGCGGTATTGCAGGGTTTCAGTCGTCGTCTTGCTCACCCTGCTCACGCTCCCACATCTCACAATTTCTTACGGGCGGGGGGTAGGACGCTCGCCGGGCCGCCCCACGCTTCCGCCGCCGGGCGAAGGTCCTCCACGTCCGGCTTCACGTACCACTTGTCGGTCGTCGTGACGTCGGCGCGACCCGCCCACCGGGCAGGACGCGCTCCGGGACACCGCTGTCCGCGAGAGGGGCCGAGCACGACGCCCGGGCATCGTACAAGCGCAGCCTGCGAAGGCCGTACTCGTCCTGAACTCGTCCGCCCGGAGGCGGCGTACGCCTCGCGCTCGGCCGCGACCCAGGTGCCAGGGACGTGTGTAAGCGATACTGGTGACATTCCGTCCGGCCCGGGTCGGCGGAACGCCGCATCCGGCCCCCGCCGTGGTCTCTTGATGCCTCTGACTACGAGAACGGAGGAATCCGAGATGTGCCGCTGGATCGCATACACGGGTACACCTGTCTTTCTCAGCCAGGTCCTGTTCGAGCCGGAACACTCCTTGATCGACCAGAGCCTGCATTCCCGTTTGGGTGTGGAGACGACCAACGGTGACGGCTTCGGCGTCGGTTGGTACACGCAGGACACAACCACTCCCGCGGTTCTGCGGGACGTGGGCCCTGCTTGGAACAACCGCAATCTGCAGGAGGTCGCCCACCATGTCCGGTCGGGTCTGTTCTTCGGGCACATCAGGGCCTCGACCGGAACGGCCGTGCAGCAGACCAACTGCCACCCCTTCCGGCACGGTCGCTGGATGTGGATGCACAACGGGATGATCAGCGGATTCCACCGGTTCCGGCGTGACTTGGTCCTGGCCGTCGATCCGGCTCTGTACCCGGACATCGAGGGTTCCACCGACTCCGAGCTCATGTTCTTCCTGGCTCTCACCTTCGGCCTGGCGGAGGATCCGCCCGGTGCCGTGGCGCGTATGGCGGGCCTGATCGAGAAGACGGGGCACGCGCACGACGTCCCTTACCCGTTGCAGATGACCATCGCGGTCGCCGACGGCGAACGAGTGTGGGCCTTTCGCTATTCCAGCGAGGGCCGCTCCCGGTCGCTGTACTACAGCACCAAGGTGGACTCTCTGCGCGCGCTGCACCCGGAGGCCTCGTTCCTGCGGGATATTTCGGACGAGACCCGCCTCGTCGTCTCCGAACCGCTGGGCGCTCTCCCCGGAGCCTGGAACGAGGTACCGGAGAGCAGTTACGGCATCATCCAGCCGGGTGGGGACGCGCTTCACGCCTTCCGTCCCGAACTACCCGGCGGTCCGCTTCCGGCCTGAGCGCGCCGACCTCACCTGGGCAAGGCGTCTGCGGAGTCGTCTGCTGCCGGGGTTCCGGGAAGGGGCACGGCGGCCGCAAGCCGCCGAGTCCGATCATGGCGGTCAGGAGGCTGGTGAGCGGCTCGATGGTGCGTGCCGCTTCACTCACAGCTGCCGAACCCCGTCGGCGCGCAGCGGCTCCTGTGACTCGGGGCGTGGCGACGTACTGGCTGGTGAGAGCGCCAGGGGCCGGTGTCCCGTGCGCCGGGGCAGGAGGACTGGGATGCTGGGACGGGAGGCGCTATGAAAGTGACGCTGCCGGCAGGTGGTGAGCGCTGTGGCTGATTTCTCTGACCATGCCAGGGGCCCGACCGTTCCGGCCGTGCCGTACGCCGACCCTGTCGGAGACCCCTTCCTGCGGGCCCGATTCGCCCTTCCCGCGAGGCCGGTCACGTTTCTGCGGCGGCAGCGGCTCATCGACCATCTCGATCAGGCTCTCCGGACGCCGTTGACAGTGATCAACGGCGCGGCCGGGGCCGGCAAGACCGTGCTGGCAGCGCACTGGGCCGCCGGACTGCGGCAGCCGGTGGCCTGGCTCACGGCTGAGGCCGGGGCGCTGCGTCCGGGGGTGTTCTGGGCGTACGTTCTTCAGGCCATGCGTGCTTGCGACGGGCCGCTTTCCGACGCGGTGGTGGCTCCCGCGGACGCCGACCGGGTGGACCGCAGGCTGCTGGCAACGCTCGCTGCCGAGCTCAACGATCGCGACCGGCCCCTGGTCCTCGTACTCGACGAGTACGACCGTGTGACCGCTCCGGATGTCGCTGAGCAGCTCGAGTTCGTCCTGCATCATGCCGGTCGGGGGCTGCACCTCGTCCTCGTCACCCGCACCGAACCGTTGCTTCCGTTGCATCGGTACCGGGCGGCCGGCGAGCTGACGGAGATCCGCGCCGCTGAGCTTGCCTTCACGCCGGAGGAGACCGTCGCACTGCTGGAGCTGCACGGTCTGAGCCTTCCGGTCAGCGCCGCGCGCGCCCTGGTGGACCGGACCCGGGGCTGGGCGGCCGGCCTGCGGCTGTCCGCCCTGGCCGCTCTGGACAGCGCCGATCCGGAGCTCTACCTGAAGGATTTCGAGGCGGACCGCAGTACGGTCGCGGACTTCCTGCTGGCCGAGGTCCTGAAGGGACAGCCGGAGGAAACGCAGGATCTCCTGCTGCGTGTCAGCGTCCTGGAGCGTTTCTGTCCCGAGCTGGCCAACGCGCTGACACTCCGGACCGATGCCGAGCCCATTCTCGCCGCGCTGCACCGCGACAATGCGTTCGTCGAGCCCTTGGGGCACTCGTGGTATCAGCTCCATCCCCTGTTCCGGGAGATACTCCGGGCACATCTGCGCCAGCGCCTGCCCGGCCTGGAGCCGGAACTCCACCTGAGGGCGGCGCGGTGGCTGCGCCGTTCCGGATTCCTGCCGGAGACGCTCGCCCATGGCGCCGCTGCGGGCGACTGGGATTTCGCCGCCGGGGCCCTCGTCGACGACCTGGCGATCGGGCAGCTCTTCACCAGCCTGCGCTCGGGTGACCTGACCCAGTTGTTCTCTCACATGGGGCCCGAGGCCAGGAGTCCGGCTTCCGACCTCGTGCGCGCGGCCCGCAACCTCTCCGGGTACGACCTGGAACGCGGCATGACCCGCCTGCGCAACGCCGAGAAGCGTCTGGCCGACGACACGCCCGACCTGGCGGCCGCCCAGCTGAGCTGTGCGCTGCTCGAGGCACTGGCCGGTCGGCTGACCGGATGTCCCTCACTGGCCGAGAAGGCCGCTGAAGCGGCCGACGGACTGGTCCATGAGGTCCCGGCACACCTCCTGGACAAGCATCCTGAACTCACCGCTCTGCTGCTGACCCATCTGGGCTCGGCCCGCCTGTGGGCCGGGCACTTCGAGGACGCGAGAGCTGCCCTGACCACGGCGGCCGGCGCCCCCGGCGGAGCCTCTACCGTCCTTCCCCGGCAGGACTCGATGGAGCACCTGGCCCTGCTCGACTACCTGGACGGCTGGCTCGGCCGGGCGGAGCGCAAGGCCTTGGCGGCGGTGTCCCAGGCGGAGCGGGACGGCGTTCCCCAGCCTTCCGGCTCAGGCATCGGCCAGTTGGTCCTCGCAGCCGTGGCCGTCGACCGCCATGAGCTGGGCCGGGCACGGGCCCTCCTCGATGAGGCGCCGCTCCCACCAGGAGCACACGACCCTGTGTCGGCTGCGGGACGAGCCCTCGTCACGGCTCGCCTCCTGTTGGTCAGGGGCAAGGCGGGAGCCGCTGCCGAGGCGACGGACCCGGCCGTCTCCACCGCCGTGGCCTCCCCCTGGGCGACAAGCCGCGCAGCGCTCGTCGTCTCCGCCGCCCACCTGGCCGAAGGACGGCCGGACCAAGCGGCCGAGGAG